>JAYSQO010000094.1:0-3555 GCA_043721535.1 Bdellovibrio sp.
GGTGAACTTAAAAATCAGCAAATCGTTGTTACAGGAAGTTCAAGATTAGATATTTCAAAAAAAATGGGTGATTCACTGGCTGGACGTTTTTTTTCATATCAATTAAATCCATTAGATCTTGATGAACTTAAAGGAACTCAAAGTACTGAAAAAAACTATTACAATTTATTAAACTACAGTGGTTTTCCTGAACCGTTTTTTGAAGCCTCTGAAAAGTTTTATAATCAATGGAAAAAATCACACCTTGATATGATTTTACGACAGGATCTACTTAATTTTGAAGTCGTAAAAGATATAGACACATTAGAGATGATGGTTGAACTAGTTTCTACACAGATCTCATCGACAACAAGTTACAAATCCCTAGCTGAAGATTTACAAAAGGATGAAAAAACAATAAAAAATTGGCTCAGACACTTAGAAAATTTGTATGTTTTGTTCCGTCTAAACCCATACCATCACAAGTTAAAGCGCAGTCTTACAAAAACAGGCAAGTATTATTTTTATGACATCTGCCGGGTGCGTGGTTCTACAGTCGAACAAAAAGAAGCTGCTCAATTAGAAAATCTAGTCGCTTTATCATTGAAAAAATATATAGATTTTCAAAATGATGTCTTTGGTAAAAGTTATGATTTACAATTTATTAAGTTTACAGATCAAAAGGAAATAGATTTTGTTGTGCTTGAAAAAAATATTCCTAAATTATTAATAGAAGTTAAACTAAGCGATTCTTCAGTTTCAAAAAGTTTTAACCGTCAAGATAAGGCCCTGCAGAATATTAAGAAAATCCAATTAGTTAAAAATCTGAAACGTGAGTTTTCGACCCCGTCGGGAATCAAAATAATTCGCTGCCTTGATTATTTAGAAAATATCGATTTTGATTTGTAATTTGCGGTGTTTTGTTACTATCGATTACATTCTTTCAGGAACTGGAATTCCAAGCAAAGCCAAACCCTGTTTGATCACACAACCTGTGGCGTAGGCCAATGCTAATCGCGCTGCTTTTAATTCAGTTGTTTCAGCTGTACCAATCGGACAATCGTGATAAAAGTTATTAAACTTTTTGGCTGTGTCATATAAATAACTACACACTGCTGCAGGCTTGTAACTTTCAGCCGCATTTAAAATCACAGTATTAAAATTCATCAGATGCT
Source organism: Bdellovibrio sp. (assembly GCA_043721535.1). Classification (GTDB taxonomy): domain Bacteria; phylum Bdellovibrionota; class Bdellovibrionia; order Bdellovibrionales; family Bdellovibrionaceae; genus Pseudobdellovibrio. The sequence continues at coordinate 1,155 of JAYSQO010000094.1, forward strand.
GCATCAATTGAACTTCAGACGCATGGCGAAGTAAGGTGCCAGCCACCATTTGACTCGAGGCAAAATTTAATTTTTTAATCAATGAATTAATTCGCGCGTAAGAATATTGAATAAATGGGCCCGACTCCCCGTCTAATTTTGTCCATTCATTCATTTCAAAAACAATTTTTTTATTCGTGTCTTGCTTAAGCATTCCGTATTTAACAGCCCCTTTGGCGACTTGTTCACTGACAAGTTTTATCTCTTCTGGTGTCCATTCATTTTCATAACGCTTTAAATATGTTTCACGAATATGATTCTCCATGGTGCTGACTAATTTTGTCAGTGGCACGATATTGCCTTTTCGGGAACTCATGGCGCCGTCTGGTAATTCGACATAGTTATATTGTAAATGAAAGCAATTTTTGGCCTGTTCAAAACCCAAATGTTCCAAAGCTTTAAAAACTTGTTTAAAATGCAAAGCTTGTCTTTGATCGACAACGTAAATTGATTTTTCAATTTTAAAATCTTCAAATTTTCTTCGCGCAAGCTCAATATCTTTTGTCGCATAAAGGCCAGTGCCATCAGTTTTTAATAATAAACAAAACCCTAATTTATCAGTTTCAAAATCTAAACCGATGGCGCCTTGTGATTCTTGCAATTTACCTTCAGCGTAGTATTTCTTTATTGTTTTAACAGAGGCCGAATCCACGTCTGATTCAAAATACCATTGATCAAACTCAATACCCGCCCATCTATAAACATCTTTCATCAAATCAATCGACCACTGACGTGTTTCTTTCCATAAATCGTAATATTCGCCAGATTTTGATTCTAATTGTTTTAAAATTTCAGTTAAAGTTTTTTTATTGATCTCACCTTGCGGAGTCATTGCTTCGTCTTCTAATTTTAAATTCCCTTTAGAATACATTGCCCCCAGCCATTCACCTTTATTCGTTGCTGGCGCTGTTTCAGTGTTATGAAATTTCATATACCACAAGCATTTGGCAACATGTGTTCCCACATCACCGGGAAATGTCGCTGCTAAAATATCATAATTGGCATAGCGTAAAAGTTTTACAATCGCATCGCCAAGACACATGTTTCGCATATGGCCAACGTGCAGTTCTTTATGAGTATTCGGCTGCGAATATTCGATCATCATTTTTGGCGTGTCTGTCGTTAGTTTTGTTTTAAAAGTTTCACCAGAAATAATTGGTGCTATCACTGATTTAAATAAAGTTTCTGAACTGAATTTAATATTTAAGTAAGGCCCAGCAGCATCAACTGAACTGATTTCAGTCGCTATTTTTTTGTTTTCTGAAATTTCTTTTTGAATATCAGCAGCTAATATCTGAGCCACTTGCTGGGGTGCTTTTTTAAGATGCTTCGCTGTAATAAAACAACCAAAAGCTAAATGTCCTAGCGCCACATTCGGCGGATCAACAAGGGCTTTGTAAATATCAACAAGCGTGACAGTTTCAGAATCAACGCCTGTATCTGCGAGTTGCTTTTTAATGCATTTTAAAAGCACTTCTGAAACTAATACGCGCAATGGCTCATGAGTTAATGTCATTTGAAAACCTCGAAATTTCTTTTCTCATAATTTCATTGTAAAGTCTTGCCTGAATTTCACATTAGAGCTAGAACTACCTTGTCAAATTAAGAAAAGACGACCTCAATGTATTGCTTAAAAAGGCGGCATATGGAAACCAGTCAAAACCCAACAAAAACAGCCGTCAGAAAACCTGATTGGTTAAAAGTTAAAGCTCCGTCTGGTGAAAATTATGTTCGCATCAAGGAAATGCTCAGTGAATTAAAGCTCGCCACTGTCTGCCAAGAAGCCAAATGCCCAAACATGGGTGAATGTTGGTCTGGTGGGACTGCGACGTTTATGTTGATGGGTGAAATCTGCACACGTGGCTGTCGTTTTTGTAATGTAAAAACAGGAAATGCAAAATTAGGCTTACCACCCGTTGATCCTTTCGAACCAGAAAAAGTGGCTTATTCAATTTCACAAATGAAATTAAAATATGTGGTCATCACATCAGTTGATCGTGATGATATGCCTGATCAAGGTTCTGATCATTTCGCAAGAACTGTGAAAACTGTTAAAAAATTGGATCCCAATTTGATCGTTGAAATTTTAACTCCGGATTTTCGTGGTGATGAAAATTTAATTCTCCACTTAGCTGCTAGCTACCCTGATGTATTCGCGCATAACATCGAAACAGTTGAAAGACTGACACCATCTGTTCGTGATCCTCGGGCTAAATACAAACAATCCATGGATTTATTAGCATTAGTTAAAAAGTTTGATCCGAAAATTTACACTAAGTCTTCAATCATGTTGGGTCTTGGCGAAAAAGATGAAGAAATCGTGCAAACATTAAAAGATCTTCGTGCTGTTGATTGCGATGTA
>JAYSQO010000095.1:0-8888 GCA_043721535.1 Bdellovibrio sp.
CAGGTGATTCTCTATAGCGTCTGCTTGCACTTTGAGATCACGCACTGGATCTTTTGAACTCGAACAGAATACAGCTGCATCTGCAGAAGTAGCTAAATAGAGTAAGAAGATCGAGCTAATCAGAAAATTCATATCTCATTGTAGCTTAGTACTAATGGTTCACATACTGGACCATTGACCAAATCATTTGGTTTTGAAACAGACGTGACCATTCAGTTTGATTTATTGGTTATCCGCAATAGAACCTGAGAAGGGCCAATTATTGTCATTAAGTTAGAATATCGACAGCTATTACGTATAAGCTGATGTCTAAAAGCCCTCAATTGGCAGCAAATTGGCAGCTTGAGTCTAAAGAACCCACTCGCAAGGAGCCAGTATGAAGCAAAAGCTTGTAAGTATATTTATCATTATGAATTTATTAACTCTGGTAACTACTGCAGCTGCCTTAAAGAGACGGGACAGTATTAGTTTTATGAGCCCTACAACAAAAATAATGACAGAAGGTATAGTCAAAATGCGCAGCGAACATAATATCGTGTTTGAGGCTAAAGAATTTGTAATTGAAGAGGGAAGCGCAACCTATATTGTTTATCGCAATTATCAGTCAACTGATAAGGATGTTGGCGCTGAGGTTGCCGAACTTAATGGAATTAAAGCCGGCATGAATCTCTGCATTCAAGATAAGAAAGTAGAAATTGAGCGCGTGTATTCGAATTACACGGCCAAAATTATTCATGGGGACATTTTTGGAAAGCGATTTTTACTTTTTCAAAGACCAGAGATTGTTAAAATTTCTGATTTGCATTCTTGCGAATAACTACGGCTCTACTCAATCGATGGTGGAAGCGTGTTAAACCCGAAACCAATCAATATTAATGCAGGCAAGCTCTTCTTCCTTTGACGGGCCTACAACCTTAAAAACTTGATCGAGTGATTGAACAAGTATTTCGCGAACTACAGAAATATCTTTTTCTGCAATAGAAACTGGGCTTGTAAAAAATAACTCATCGCTTTTCATTTGATCCATCTTACCAACTCCTTTAATTCGCCAATTAGCATGATGCCTGCTGACCAATGGAGAATTTGCACCTAGATGGGTGCTTTGCTCCCCCATCTTTAGCATTCCATTTTTTTCAGAGACTAAATTATATTGAACCAAAAAATTTAAAACCTGCCGAACAGTGGAAAGCGGCAGGTTTAAACGCTTAGCGATTGAATCAATATTATTTAATTCGGGCACCGAAGTGGCCAGTCGAACGCCGCTATAAAACCAATTAGAATAAAATTGCGCTTTTGCATTTTCATCAAGCTCTTTGGCATCGCCTAATCTTTTTTGTAAATTCAGAGAATCTTTTTTAAGATCTGAAAGTTTATTTATATATAAATTTTTTAATTTTGCCTTTGCCGCTTTTTGCAAGTTGAGCGAGGTCATAAAGTATTCAATTTCCAACGCCCCTAATCCTAAAAATAAACACGTTTCGTAGGCTTGATCGATTGTAAAATCACGTTCCTTTTTTATAACCAACGATACCGTTGCGGGGTTCATATTTGCCGCCGAAGCTAGCTCAGCCAACTTTCCATACCCGCGCTGTGGAAGTGATTGAAAGTATGATTTTAAGTAGTCTCTGTAGTCTAAATATTCGAATATATCCATAACTATATGATAATACACAACTATTATATTTACAAATAATAAATACTAAGAACGTACATTTTATAAAATATAACTGGAATTAAATAAATATGCTGATATTATATGCACAAGTTCGGGCACAAAATTTGTAAACTAAATGATACATGCAGAGGAGCAAATATGAAAATGATTACAAAAGGGCTGAAAACAAAAATATCGATCAGCTTATTAATAATGTTAACAAGTGTCAGCATTTTTGGACAATCACGATCTGATCTTAATTTAAACCTATTAGGTGAAAAATTAAGTTCAACGTCTCCTTATGAGGCATCTGGCGAGGTATCTTTAGGTGGTTCAGATCGTGGTGGTGGTGATGCCAGAAAAATTCGTTCACTTATTCTTACAAGCAAATCAAAACAGCTAAGATCACAGGTTGTTAAAATTTTCTCTGAAAAATCCGTCACTGTATTTGGTCTTAAAAATTCGATCGCATGGTTAACTCTTGGCCAAATGAAGCTTGCAGATCAAAAATCGAAAAACATATTAAATGACATGATTAAAAAAGGATTTCAATCAGATCTTAATAAAGTTGAATTTATTTTATCAGACAGATGTTTAGATTTAAACGGAGTTGAAAAATCTGCTACCGCTAAAATGAATAAACCAGGATCTAAAATTTGCGTAAGTCCCGACCGCATAGTGGCAGAGTTTGGGCCGCATATTCAAGACAGTGATTTGGTTGGTTTAGCTATGCACGAGCTTGCGCATCACTATGGTTTCGAAGATACCGATCATTCTTTTGCTGCAGCAGTGGCACTCGAGTGGCAAAAAGATAGCGAACAAAGAAATCAAGACGGCGAGCCTTTAAATTCATTAATACAAAATTAATAAATAAATAAATAATAACTAGGAGAACGTATATGAAAAATTTTATGAAAACAATCACAACAGCATTATTATTGGGCTACTCAATTTTCGCAAATGCAAATACTGAGAATTCTAAGTCTAAAAGTTTAGGTTTAACTAAAATGGAAGAATTGTGTTTTAGTAAAAATACAATAAAGTTTCGCACTGTAGAACTTGTAAATGGTAGCGTAGTTAACGGCCTCCCTACTGGTGGAATTAATTTCGAAATGGACAACCATTTAATCGGTTTTTCTTCGATTAATGTCTATATGGATGATGGGAAAACTGCGTACCTTTCTTGTTATTATGAATCAGTTAAATTTTCAAGATCTACAAAAATGATCGACGGAGTAGAACAACTAAATATCACTATTGACGAAAATAAAATAACTAAATCTGAACATTTAGATTCTACATTATCAGGACTCAAGATGGGTTCACCCTATGGGTGGTCAACGAGCGACTATTACCGTGATGTTATGAAAAGAGTCGATTTGCCAGCGAAGAAATCAGAGGTAGATATTTTCTCAGATCTCAACTTAAAGATTGATACCTACTATAAATTAAATGTTAAAATAATTCCATCGACTCATCCAAAATATCAGCTTAGAGTTCACAATTAAGCGGTGTTTTTACTCATTTATCAGCAAGTACAAATGATCCATTGTACTTGATTTATAACAAATACGATAACTCCGAGAAATTAAATCTAATTGTCTTTTCAAACTTAGGTATATCGCAATATTCGTCGGATAGTAAAATAAACTCCCTACCTATGAACTGCAGATTAATTTCAGAGGAAACATTCAGAAGTGAAATTAAAAAAGGAAGTTCATTGGAAAATATACTTGATATATATAAAAATCATGAGATTCCTTTTACTAAGGGATGTGGCATGCAAACAAGAGATCTAAAATTGTTAGAATGGTGGCTGAATGGTCGCTAATATTAAAAATAATAAATTCTAAAGAATTTTTATAAACAAACCGGAGGTTTCAAAGTGAAAAATTTATTACTAGTAACAATAGTCTTATCTTTGCAATCCAACGTCATAGCCGCATCAAACAGTTGCGGCTACGATCCAAAAAATAACAAGGTATCTATTCAATCTGTTCTGCAAGAGTTTTTGAAAGATTCAAACAACATTACACTTGACCAAAATTTGGGAACACTATCTTTAGGAATTGATCAGCGCGAACAGACTCCTGGAGTGTTTACAATAAAAATTCGAAAGTCTCATTATAATATTACAAATGAGTTTGGGCCTGAATCGCAAAGTTTAAGTTATGTATCTTTACAAAATTCGAACTGTACTGGATTTAACGTCACTTTAGAAAAAAAAGAGGGCTATGATTTTGGTACTGCAGGATCAATAGAGGCTAACCTGGCGCAGTCTGCACTTAATGATCTAGTATCAGATATTGATTTTGTGCCGAGCAATTCGCACACTGGCAGTCATAGATTAAAAATATTTAATCCTAAAATCTGTTCTGATGGCGAAACGGCATCGATAAATATTCTGAGAAGCCAACAAGACCCTGCGGGTATTATGAGAAGAGTTTATTCACAGTTAATTGATACTAAGACATTAAAAGTTATTGAGAGACTTTCTTTTCCGGGTTCAAAACTGAGAGATATTTGTAAATAAAATTAAAAAGGCTGGTTAAGCTCTTTCTATCACCCACATCTCTGTCGGGATGTGGGTGATATCACTTTTTTATGCTGAAAAACTCCCGATCACTGCGATAACTTGTCTTTTTATAACTGTCTGCTTTATATACTGGGTCAGTAGGGCAGCCAATGCTAAGTGTCATACTTTTTATAGTTTTACACTTATAAATGTATAGGTACATAATAAAAATCTCAGAAAAATAAACAAGAATAAGAAGCACATCTCAAGGAGAAATTATGCTAAAAATATTTTGCGTGGCTCTACTCTTCACAGCGCAAATAACATGGGCCCAAGATGATGGAATTGCAATCAGAGGTTTTGCCGATGCAAGTTTACAACAGAGCAGTGCCGATGAAATTTCTAAATTTGCATTGGGCGGTCTCGATTTTTTCTTAGCAAAAAAAGTGGATCAAAAAACTGATGTTTTAGTTGAGTTGGTTTTTGAGCAAAATTCAGAGGGTGAGCTGGCGACCGATCTAGAACGTATGTACTTAAGACACAAAATCGATCCATGGTTCCAGGTTGGGATTGGTAGATTTCATACAGCGTTAGGTTATTGGAATGAAACTTACCATCACGGATCATATCTTTATAACTCCACAACACGCCCATTTATGTTCCGCTTCGAAGATGACTCTGGTATTCTGCCTGTGCATACAGTCGGCATTGAATTCGTTGGCAATGGTGATATCGCTGGAAGCAATGCGGGCTACATCATTCACATTGGTAACGGTCGCGGCATTAAAAATGATCCTCCACAAACAAGCTCTGACTCGAACAAGTCAAAATCTGTGAACGTAGTAGGTTACTATGATATTACCACCTCTCTTAGATTAGGTTTCACTTACGGCGCTGACGAAGCTCCTTCTGGAAGCTATAAAACACAAGCTGCTGACCCAGCTGATGCCAATCGCGTCGTCGAAACAACAACTAACGTCGATAAAATGAAAGAGAATATTTACGGAGCACATGTTATTTACACTTCGCCGGTCGTCGATTTTTTAGGAGAGTTATTAAAAATCAACCACAAATATGACAATTTAGCACAAACGAATGTGGACATGACAGTTTATTATGGACAAGTCAATTTTCACTACAAAAATATCACACCATTTTACCGCTACGAAATTAACTCAACAAGTGAATCAGATACGTACACGGGTTTGTCAAACTCACGCATTATTAATACATCTGGCCTTAGATTTGAGTTAAGCGATGCCAGTGCTTTAAAATTACAATACGAAGATGTCAAAATATATAATGCCAGTTCAGAAAATATAACTACGGCCGCCGTTGCATGGGGCTGGTAATACAAGGGAGAGAATTTTATGAAAAAAATAATTTTATTATTAGTAATGATCAGTATGAATACGTTAGCCTCGGAATATGTAGTTATTGTTAACGAAAAAAATCCGATCTCAAAAATTTCAAAAAATGAAATTTCACAAATTTTATTGGTGAATAAAACAGATTGGCCTTCAGGCAAGGGCATTAGTATTATCAACTACAATTATGATTCTGATGCTGCTGAGAATTTATTTAAAAATTTTGCAGGTATGTCTGCTTTACAAGCTAAAAAAATGTACCTCACAAAAGTATTTAATGGTGTGATTCAGAAAAAGCCCACAACACACGAAACCACTACTGATATTATTGAAGCTGTGGCCGAGAATGTAAATGCTGTTAGTCTCATTGAAAAAACAGAAAAAATTAATACCACAGTTAAAGCTCTGACAATCGAATAATTTTTAATACAATAATTAAATCGAATCCGAAACTAAAAAAGGTATTTCGATGTATAGCACGGTACCTTTATTTTTTTCAGATTCGATCCATGCCACACCTTTTAAATTTTGGGCTTCGTTTAAAATGGCATCCATACCGATGCCACGTCCTGATGTATCAGTGACCTGTTCAGATGTTGAAAAACCATTTTGAAAAATAATCTGACAAATCTGCTCTTCTGAGAGCTTCGATAAAGCGCTGGCTGTGTATAAATCTAATGTTAGTGCTTTTTGCCTTACTCTTTCTGTATTTATACCGCGACCATCATCCGAAAACTGTATCTTCAAAAAATCTAAATTGTCTTTTCTTATTATTGCAAATTTGAGTTTAATTTTAGCAGTTGGATTTTTTTCAAGATCAATTCGCTCGTGAACATATTCAATACCATGATCTAAAGAGTTTCGAATCACATGTATAAAGGCACTAGCTAATGAAGAAAATTTTTCAGGTTGAATTAAAATATTTGATTTTTCGATTTGAAATTCTACTTTTTTATCGAGTTTTTCTGCAAGTTGTTCGATGGTATCTGAATAATGATCAAATAAATTTTCAATAGGCTCCAAAATAAAGCGATCTTCGATGTATCTGTATAAATCTGATTTTTTACCCTGAACTTGAATAACCATATCAGATAAAGTTTGAATTGATTCTTTAGAGATCTCTTTTTTTAAACCGTCCTCAGCTTTGCCTAAAATTTTATCAAGCACTGCTCGATGTTCGATAAAAAAATCAACTAGCAATTTTTCGAGATCAGCTATGTCTTTGCCTATTTCGCTGTACATTAATACTAAATCGCCACCTGAGCTATTGCGAATTTCTGCCAGCTTGCTCTCTATTAAATGCGCCTTTTGACTGTATTTTAATAAATGTAAACTGGCTGCTACACCTTTTAATGTGTGCAAGTATCTAAATAGCGATTTAATGTCAGGATTTTTTTGTGCGATCTCTTTCATGGCTTCTGTTGAAATTTTCTGCATCTCTTCAATATTATTTTTAAAGACATTTCTATCTTTGACTGCTTTGACCAGCATTTTCACAAAAGCTGATTCGTCCGCCGACTGGCTACGCAAAAGCTTTTCTTCAGTCACATCTGTCGTGATGCAGATAATGTTGTCCAATTGTGATTCGTTGATTGAATTATAGATGGGACGATACTTAAGCTCGAACTGGTTACCATTTACAGTAAATTCTTTTGGTCCTAAACTTTTCATGGAATCAAAATCCATATCACCGGCAAAAGTTAACTGCAGCCAGTCTTGAATTGATGATTTATTGTGTTCGCTGATTGGTAAAATATCTTCTAGATTTTTATTTTCAACCACTTGATTGTAATACATTTCACAAATTTTTGAGGCACCAGTTTGGATTTCGCCTTTATTATTAAAAATAAAATAACCTTGTGCTAAATTATTTAATAAATTTTCCATATTTCGTCTACTTTTTTGTATTTCATCGATAAGAACTTTGACTTTTTTAACGACAAATACGCTTGAAAAAATTGACACTGCTAAGCCAATAATTAAGGCCACAACTAAAAATAGTATTGCTTTTTTAGCGAACGAGGCCGTCTCATTCAGACTATCTTTGACATCAGACTGGATAAAGTCATTAATATTTTTCATTTCTTCTTGTAAGGCTTCGGTCTGCTCAGACAACTCTTTTGTTGTAACTAAATTTAATGACGCTGAAGTCTCAACAACTTGTGTATTAATGTTTTTTTCTACAGCGGACCACTTAATAAGCCATTTATTTAAGTAACCAAAAAAAACATAGGTCTTACTTTTTTCGGCCTGCTCACCAATCAGTTTGCTAATTTGTCTAAGATCTTTTTTAATGGATTTAACTGCTTTTTTTTGTTCATCAACTGATATTCTCTGGTCTGAAATTTTATCTAATTCTTGTTTAAGATCTTGCAGCACACCACTGGCTTCTGCAAAAACTAAAGATGGCCCCAAAGCCGTATCGCTCACTGAATTAATTTTACCTGACAATTTGTAACTTGAAAATATGCCTACTATGCCGATCGCAAATAATACGATAAATAAAATAATTGGCAAAACTATAAACTGCCGAATAACATTTGTATTACTCATAATTATTCAACTGAAACAGCGACCATGAATCTATATTTTTCATTAATTTTAAATGGCATCATAATTGTCAAACTTTCATTTTTATTTGTCAGCTCAAACGAGCCTTTGGCAATTGTCGGAATCGCCATCTGAAAATTGTACCCCATTTTATTTAGTTCAGATTTCGATACACCATAAATCATATTAGATAATTCGCCGACAACATCAACAACAGATTGCGATAAAATCATCTCTGCTTCGCCTAACATTGTATTGTGAATTTCAAGAATGGCATCTTTTGAAAATGAGATAATAAATAAACCCCGATGCTCATCCGAAGTGATCCCCACGACACCAGCAATTTCGGCCTGTAAGGCTAATGACGAACCCGTGTAAGGCTTTTCAGAATATATTTTTAAATTTGTCATTGTTGTAATCGTTGTCTTTACACTTTCTACAAAAACTTTAATGACTTCAGAATTTAAAAGCGGGTTTTTATGGGTAAATTTAATTGCTGTTGACATAAGGATTCCTTTTGTATGACAGCTTACGCCGCGTTTTGGATGTTAAACTTTTCATAGATTTTTGTGACTTTTTCTTTGATCGAACTGGCGCTGAAAGGTTTCACAATATACTCTGTACAGCCTGCTTTAATCGCATCAATAATTTGTTTTTGCTCGCTCTCGGCAGTGACCATAATAAATGGAGTTTTTCCATATGTAGCGTCCGCGCGGCATAATTTTAACAAATCAATGCCCTGCATGTTTGGCATGTTCCAGTCAGACACTATGAAATGATAGGGCTTACCTTCTGCCTTTGC
>JAYSQO010000096.1:0-3499 GCA_043721535.1 Bdellovibrio sp.
TGCTAGAAACTAAAACTTGAGTTGTTCGAGCATCTGTTGCAGAAACTTTTCCGATCAATTGAGAAATTCTTACTCCGACTGCACCTTTAAGTAAAGCGCTGACTTTTCCGCCAGAACTTCCTGAACTAGGAGAAGATTGAGCCTCTTTGTTTTGTGTAGCTGCTTTAACAACAACTGGCTGAGTTTTCTTTTGTTTAGGAGTTTCAAATTTAATGACAGCACTTTGATTCGACTTAGGTAGTTGAATTTCAGCAGTCACCATATTATTTTTTGGAGTCATAACACCAATGAAAACAAAGAAAAAAGCAACTGCAAGTGTTGCAATCAGCATATTTTTACTTTCTTTGTCCATGAAGTCTTTAGGATTAGCTTTTGAAAGCTCATCAACTTCATTAAGACTGACTAATTTACTTCTATAATTTAAACCGTCCACATCAAGTTCTGACCATGCGTCAGTTGTTAATGCATTAAACTGAAGCGGGCGGGTATCACCAGAAATAGATGAATGGAAAATTTCTTTAGGGTCTTTTACTTGGACATCGATTACTTTTCTATTTTTAGAAACGATCATGATCTTTTTTTGACTTTGACCATTTGTTTTAACACCATCAAGCATTTCGTAAACAAAGGGTTTTTGTACGATAGTGACAAAAGATAATTCAGATTCGCCCAATTTAAAAGAATCATTATTTTTTATTAAAGTGTCGGGTTGTGATTGTTCAGTGCCGAATTGAATGAAGTGCCAACCATCTTGACGATATTCAAAAGCCACATCAAAAGTTGAACTTTGGCGATCGATTGACACAAGATCAGATTTGCGCGATGTGCCCATAGTTACTAAAGTTGATTTGGGGTCAACCTTCCAAGTTTTTGTTCTTCCATCTTGAGTCTTCTGTTTAATTTGCAATCGCATTACGGCCCCCCAGCCTTCATTTCTGCCCAGTAAAACTAATCTAAATACAGTGATGTTTCCCGGATCTTTTGATCCACGCTTTTTTGAACGTCATGAAGAGGCATAAACTTAATACCACTTTTTTGAACTAAATAGGCGCCATCAGGATTTCTGATAGTCCCTTTTAAATTCATTTCAGAGAAGTTAACTTCTTGAATATCACGGACTTTTTTAGTTTTAGCAAAACTGCTCAAACTAAATAGTATAAGGCAAATAAATGTAATCGCTAAACGTGTCATCATAGTCTTTCCTTATGTTTATATTCGACTTCTGCATTATTCACCACCAACGTTCAACGATATTTTTTTCTGCGTACTTGTCTTTAAAAACTCTATTTTATTTTTTAACCAATTTCTTTGTTCAATATTTTTTGATGCTGACAGTGCTTTTGAATAGCTTTTAGAAGCCGAGGCTGTATCAAAAGAAAACTGTTCGTAAACGCGTGCCAATTCTAAATGCATATCTACATTATCGGACTGAGATCCCAATAATTTGAGGGCTAAATTAACAGCTTGGTCAGTTTGCCCACTTTGTAATATAGATTCGACATATAATGTTGCCACTTTATAAGTATACAATTCATCAGTGCCTAATTGTGAGAATTCTTGAATTGAAGACAGATAATCTCTGTCTGAGAAAGATTTCAAACCATACATCACATTGATTTCACGAGTTTTCGATTTAATGTCGAAGGATTTTTCAAATGAAGAAAGAGCGCTGTCAAGACCTTCGACAGAATAAAGAACTTTCCCTTTTTGAAAATGATAGAATGAAACAAAACTATCAGTCGATAAAGCCTTTTCAATCATCCATAACGCCTTATCTGGCTGACTTTTTTCGATGGCGATAACACTTAAGAAGTATAAACCAAGGGATCTGCTTTTAGGCAATGCGGCTAATTTTAAAGCCAGTGTTTCTGCATCAGAATATTTCTTAGATTGGATACAGCCACCGATATTAGTGGCCGTTAAATCCATGCCATTACATTTTTTCTGGCTACGATCTAAGCGTGAAATAGATGTCGACAGAATATCTTCTGAACTAGGCAGGAATGAAGAAATTTTTTCAACTGGTAAAAACTCAATACGTGGTTCAACGGTTTTCTCAACGTTAAATTCATCCCATACGATTTTTTCAGATGTTGTAGACGATAATTTTGAAAGCAGACGTAGTTTATTGATATTATCTTGTTTCTTTTCTTTAAAAGGAACCGTTATTTTTACTAATTCGCCACGTAACTGTTTTTGTTCCTCAGTTGTTAGGCTTTCAGGTACTGGCATATTTGATACGGCTTCAATGTAATGAGCATAAAGACGATCAATGCCCTGTAAAGCTTGTGATTGAATCAATTCGTTTTTAGACATTTTAACTGTTGTTGAATACGCAGTGTAGGCTTTGTCTAATTTATCAGTTTTTAAACCCAGCACTATTGAAAATTTATTTTCACGTGCTTTAACACTTTGACCAACAAATTCTTTTTCTAAAATTTGGGCCTGGATGAGACGGGCTTCAGCTCTGGAATCTGCATCAATCTGACGGGAATTAATTTTTAACGATAAATTAAAAGCTTCTGAATATTTTTTATTTTGCAGGAATTCTTTGGCGCGGTTAATTAAAATTTTAGTCGCAAATGGTTCAATATTTTCTTGTAAAATTTGATTCTCAATACTGGAAAATTCAGTCAAATTTTTATTGTCTTTATAGGAATCCATCATTTTGATTAACAATTTATTTTTCTTTTCTTTAGAGGCAGAGGTAAAAAGTCCTTTGTAGCATCCGCGTGCCTCTGCCAACTGTGAATTTACTTTTAAAAGATCACACGATGTTTCTAAATGCTGTAAAGTTTTAGATGATTCAATCTGGGCTAATTGACGAAATGAACTAATAGCCTGCGGTAAATGGCCTGAATCAACATAGGCCTTGGCAGCTTCCTTGATAGCGTCCACATTTTTTAAATCTTTAGGGTAAGTTTTTACATAGTCGTTGGTTAAGTCAGCACCAACAATACTAAATTGATTAGCGTAAGCTAAAGATATCGCTTTCCAGAGTGAATCTTGAGCCAATTTTGAGTTCGGATTCTTTTTGGAAAAATCTTTAAGAATATCGATTTGTTCAAGAACAGCTTTACCTTCAGCATCAGTTTGCATTTGTGCGAATTGCGCCTCAAGGTTGATTGTTTTTATTTGCGATAGACGCGATTCATTTCCAGCATTAGATTTCATGACTTTATCAGTTGTGCTGACAATTGACTTAAAATCTTTTTTGATGTTGTAAATATCTAAAATAATATCTTCAGCTTTTGCTCTAAATACACTTTTAGTCACTTTATCAGTGGTAAAGGGCATTAAAATTTCAAGAGATTTGTCGTAATCCTGCTGTTTGTAGGCAATATAGCCTAGTTTAAATTGCAAGCTAGAGTAGTGTTCGCCATTTTTAAATTCAGTGATGTAACGGGTAGCCAACTTTTTCTGACGAGAAACTAGTAATTCTGAATCGCCTGAACTTAATTTGGGATTTTCAAGTTGTTTCTCAATGCTGTATAAAGTT
>JAYSQO010000097.1:0-22941 GCA_043721535.1 Bdellovibrio sp.
TTTCTAACTACAGACTTCGGATGCTAAATGTCTAGAATGTCTTGGGTTTTGGATACACTTCCACCATCGAGTGAGTAGAACCGTAGAACCGTAGAACCGAAAGAAACTGCTCTTACTGATGTAGCCAAAGTGTAGCCAGAAAATAGCCAAACTCTGTGATGATCAGTGATATTCTGTGACGATTTTCAAAATCCAACTCAGCTAAGTTGTTGAAACCTTTTGTTTATGATTTTGCGGTGTTAGGTGTTTTTTCATTCAAACTCTGAAAAGAGTTTGGTGCCCCGGGCCGGACTTGAACCGGCACGCCCGTGTTAACGAAGCTCAGGATTTTAAGTCCTGTGTGTCTACCAATTTCACCACCGGGGCATTTTTAAAAGTGAACGGTAAATTTAATTTATTTCTGATTCCTTTGTCACGCCTTTTCTAATGTCTTTCCATCTCACAACAGATAGCTTTTTTTACAGCACTATTTAAAGCGCTATGTATTGACTCCGTCTAGTAAGTCACCAATCATAAATAGGTCGTGGTGAATGATCAAAAAGTAAGTCCATTTAACTTTATAGCTGCTGCTAAAATTAGCTTTTTGCCCGTATTTGGTGCAATGGTTATTTACACAGCCCTCGATCAATTCATCAATTCTAAAATTCAGCAGATATTGCAATCACAAGACGGGATTTCTCAGACAATTTGGTTTTGGGCTGCTATCGCCATTGCTTTATCATTACTGGTTCCCCTTTTCACAAGTTTTATAGCTTGTTTTGCGTTCTCAAAAACTCTGATGAACGATCAAAATTTAAGCGCTTATGTGTTCGCTGATGCCAATATCGAATTCTCTAACAAGTTTGAACTGTCGCTGATCGAAACTTTAAGAGCATGGGGTAAAGCCTTTCTTTGGTGTTTTGCTTTTATTATTCCGGGTTTAATTAAATACAGCTACTACTTGATGACACCTTTTGTGGTGTTCTTTTCTAAAAAATATTCTCGCGGCGAAGTTGATGCTTTAGAGTTTTCAGAAAAAATCAGTAAAGACTTTTGGTGGAAACTTAATTTTATACTACTTATATTTTATTTCATCATCCCTTTGTTGATGACCTCATTTTTTGATTCTTCAAAAAAAATATCATCAACACCTGTTTTAGCCTGCGCGGTCATTGCAGTAGAAACATTTTGGCTTCTACTGATGCATTATTATTTATTAAAATACTTTTTGTTTCATTTGAAAAAGCATGATGAAATAATTGGTAGCCCTTAATTTCAACAGGAGATTTTGAAATGCCCTTAATGTTTAACTGGACAGATATTAAAAATCGCGACCACGGACTAACATTCGATGATGTTTTAATTATGCCAAAAAAATCTGAAATCAGATCTCGCAGGGACCCTTCGCTACGTTCGCAGTTAACAAAAACTTTATTTTTAGAAACTCCAATTATTTCTTCAAATATGGATACCGTGACCGAATCTAAAATGGCTATTGCTATGAATAAATTCGGAGGACTGGGAATTCTTCACCGCTTTATGAATACCGATCAACAAGTTATAGAAATTAAAGCTGTTGTTGATAGCGGAGCAAAAATTATTTCCGCAAGTATCGGCGTGAATGCAGATTTTAAAGAGCGTGCTGCGGCCTTAATTAACGCTGGCGTTAATTTGATGACAATTGATATTGCTCACGGACATTCCGTGCAAATGATGGATACCTTAAAATGGCTTAAAGACACTTATCCAAAAATTGAAGTCATCGCTGGAAACTTAGCCACACCAGATGCAGCAATTGATCTGATCGAAGCTGGTGCTGATGCAATCAAGGTGGGAATCGGTCCTGGATCGATGTGCACAACCCGAATTATTACTGGTTGTGGCGTCCCACAATTAACAGCAATTGCCTTATGTGCTGAAGCTGCAAAAAGTTATGGTGTACCTATTATTGCTGACGGCGGATTTAGAACTTCTGGTGATATGGTGAAAGCTTTCGCTGCCGGCGCAAGTACAATTATGTTAGGCTCAATGCTATCAGGTACGATTGAAACCCCAGGCGATATCGTCAACGGAAAAAAACAATACCGTGGTATGGCTTCTAAAAAAGCACAAGTGTCATGGCGCGGAGACATGCCCCAAGGCATGGCACCAGAGGGTGAGTCAACTCATGTGACTGTGAAAGGGCATGTTGAAGATGTGTTACATGAGCTGTGCGGTGGAATCCGTAGTGGTATGAGCTACATGAATGCCGTCACTATTTTAGAAATGCGTGATAAAGCTTTATTTATGGAAATGTCACCTAATGGGATTTCTGAATCCCGTGCTCATGGTGTTAGAATATAATGAGTTTTTCATCTAAACCGATTGGCGTTTTTGATTCAGGTATTGGCGGATTAACAGTTCTTCGTGAATTGTTAAAAGCCTTCCCTGAAGAAAATTTTATTTATCTTGGCGATACAGCAAGACTTCCGTACGGCAGTAAATCAGCTGACACTGTTCGAAAATATTCTGAACAAAATATGAATTTTTTAATTCGTCATGATGTCAAAGCTATCGTCGTAGCTTGCAATACCGCATCGACACAAATTTTTGAAACAGTTTACAACAACATTCCTGTTTACAATGTGATTGATCCTGGAGCCTTGTTAGCTGCACAAAAAACACAAAATAAAAAAGTCGGCGTTTTAGCTACAAGAGCCACTATTAAATCTGAAAGTTATACTCAAAAAATAAAAAAACATGACGCCACTATTGATGTCTTTACTGCAGCTTGTCCGTTATTTGTACCCTTAGCAGAAGAAGGCTGGCACGATGACCCGATTACTAATTTAATTGCTTTTCGTTATTTGCAAGAGCTTAAAAACCATGATGTGGACACTGTGGTCTTAGGTTGTACACATTACCCGCTTTTAAAAGTTTCTATTCAAAAAGTTTTTGGCCATAGTGTTCAGTTGATTGATTCAGGTCTTGCCATTGCTGAAATCATTAAAAATGATATCCAAAATCAAGTCATTTTACCCACAAACGAAAGCTCTGATTCGATTCAAATTTCACTTACAGATAGTGGCCAACAATTTGAAAAAATAGCTTTAAGTTTACTATCTGGGTACACTGATAAACGCATTCGGTTTGAGACAGTTTCTGTCCTGTGAAAACAACTTAGACAGCCATTACTTAGACCCACAGTTAATCGCCTATAACGTCAATTATAGAGGCTTTTAGCTAATACCCATGGCGACTAAAATGCATTATTTTAGTATATGGAAAAACACACGTTTAAACCCAAATCTTTATTGACCCAAATATTAGTCGTAACTGCCCTTGTGGCTGCCGGTTGTTCACCGACTGCTAAAGGCATTAGAGGCACTGCTAAAAACACAATTGTTGAAGCTCCGCTTAGTCCTACTATTTCACAATACGATACTCTTCCTGAAATTGAAAAACAGCGTTATGAAAAACCGGCGGACTTGGTTCAAAATAAAACTAAGATTATTCACCTTAAAGGTCTTAATATAATTAAAAGTCAAAAAAGATATTCATTAGCCAACGGTGAATTTTCAACAACAGGTGAACTTGAAATTTATGACACAGATGAAAAAAATGTGATCGCTAAAAGTCAGTTTGAATTAAAAGGGTCTCACTCTTCAGATACAGGATCTTTTGCCTTAAAAACAATTAAAAATAGTAATCCAAAAATTAAATTGGCAGCACAAGTTACTTGTCTTGAAATCACTGACGACGGTGAATTTGACTGTTCTGAGGCTTTAGTTGAATTCATAGCCCAGTATGAAAACAAATTTTATGCTAAACAAACTCAAAGTTTAAGTCATCTCTCACGAGATGCAAATCCAATGATTCTAACTGATAGCCCTAAAGCACTTAATTCGAGACACTTACCAGTTAAATCACAAGATGCAGCAGATTCTCAAATTCAACCTCCCACAGAAATTGTGTCAGCAACTGTAACAGTTTCTGACGAAAACGAGGCAACAGAAACAACTGAAATTTCAGAGACTGAAATCTCAACATCAGAAACAGAACAAGAACCTGAACAAGCTGAAGGCGACGAGCAATCATTAAATTTAAATCCTATAGGACAACTTTCAACAATTGATCTAGATCAGTTATTAGAAATATCTGAACCAAAAACAACATCTGAAACTATGACGGCGGCACCCGCCTCATCATCTGTTAAAACTAATACACAACTATCTAAAAAGTCGAATGAAAATAAAAAAATAATCAATGCTGAGCTTAAACAAAATGACAAATCTAAAATCATTAAATACAATCAAGCCATTAAGCTTCCAGAAAATGGTCGACTTAGAAATGCCACCTCATTACTTGAACAATTTAAAACAATGAATCATCAAAATTTTTATAAAATCGGTGATCCAACAAATAAAAAATATTTTGGAACGCAAGAAGTTGTTGATTTGATCGCCCTAACCGGTGAAAAAATGTATGAAGAAACGGGACGAAAAATCTACATCAGTAATTTATCAAAAAAAAATGGCGGCCCAGTCGCCCCACATAAAAGTCATCAAAGCGGAGTCGACGTTGATATCGCTTACCCAAGCCGTAATGACAATATTGATTTTCCCACTGTTGTAAAAATGAAGCCCCGTGTATTTAACAAAAAACTGTACTCGAAAGAAAAAACCTTTAATTTATTAAAAATTATGTTTGAACAAAAAGACATCCCTGTTGATCGCATTTTTATGGATAAAGCTATTAAAGCTGACCTTTGCAATTACGTTAAATCAATCCCTGATTTGACAGCTGAACAAAAAGACTTTGCTAAAAAGATTTTTGCGTCAATCAACCACGTCTATGGCCACGGAAATCATCTGCATTTAAGGATCAAGTGCACTGAAAATCAGCCGGCTTGCATCCCAAAAAGTTATCTGAAAACAGATACCTGCTTTAAATAAATATTTCTTCAGCGATTGGTCTTAAATTGTAATCACTGGCCATGGATCTGACGTAAGCTCCACAATCGGCCATGACCAAAAGATCATTTTCTTGAATAGTCGTCAGTTCGTAATTTTGATGAAAAATATCTGATGATTCACAAACTGGCCCCACAATTTTATAATTATTTTTATTTTGGGTATGATTATTTAGATTGTAAAAAGCATGATGAGCTTGATAAAGACTTGGTCGCATGTTGTTATTCATTCCTAAATCAAGGACGAGGCAGTTTTTATTTTTAATATACTGCACTTGTGAAATGAATACGCCAGATCTGGCCACAACAAAGCGACCTAATTCACAAAGAATATCAGCTTTAAAATCATTTAATTCAGATTCGTAAATTTTTTTAAGTGATAACCAACGCTCAAGATCTTCACCCGACGCATGCGATGTATAATCAATACCTAATCCCCCGCCTACATCGAAACGATCAAGTTCACTAAATTCTGATTTTAATTCCAAAAATAAAGTCTTCATTTTTTCAATGGATTGTTTAAACACATTCGTTTCTAAAATTTGTGACCCAATATGGAAGCTTAAGCATTTAAATTGAACTTTTTTTGTTGTTTTAAACAACTGCAAACATTCTTTAAGGTCTTCTAATTGAATCCCAAATTTAGAATCCTTTAATGCTGTAGAAATATAGGGATGAGTTCCTGCATCAATCAGTGGGTTGACTCTTAATCCTACATGAACAGTTTTATTTTTTTTCTCAGCGATTTGAATTATTTTTTTTAATTCCGAAATACTTTCAATGTTAATTTGATAAATATCATGGTCAATCGACCATTCTAATTCACGGCTTGTTTTACCTACACCAGAAAAAATAATATCCTGTGGGCTAAAACCTTGTTTAAGTCCCGCTTGAATTTCACCAAGACTAACCACATCAAGGCCGCATTTATTTTTAAGAAATATTTGCAGCACAGTTGGGCTGAAATTTGATTTCATAGCGAAATGAAGCTGTTTTAAAGAAGACCATGATTTAACCCACTGAATTCGTTCTTCAATTAAACTTTTTTTATAAATAAGCACTGGATCTTGATAGTTTTCAACAACAGAAAGATCTGATAATGAAGTCTCATCAAAACAGAGCGAATTATTTTTATAACTAAAAAGGCTGCGTGACATTGGTTCTACTTTAAATCAATATATTAAGAATGAAAATGATTAATTTAGGATTCACAAAATTAGGACTCCCCATTCATGCCTATCACTTTTTGCCTGCCAAAATGCAGCCCACTGATAGTATAACCAACAACTTAGCTAAAGCTTTAGTTATCGGTGGAGTCCACGGCGATGAACCCGAAGGCGTTGTGGCCAGTCGCGGCCTACTCGAACAGTTTAGACAAAATTATTCTCTGCAGTTAGATCTAATACTTATCCCTGAAATGAACCCTGAAGGTGTGCTTCTTAAAACTCGGGGTAATTCAAATAAAGTTGATTTAAATCGAAATTTACCCACAAAAGATTGGTCTCCTGTAGCAGCCACTGAGCGTTATCATCCCGGCCCAAGCCCTGAAAGCGAAGCCGAAAATAAAATTTTAGTAAAACTGATTAACGACTACAAGCCTCATGTTATTTTTTCTCTGCATTCATGGAAGCCCATGCTAAATATTAATGGTCTACTACCAGAAGCTGATGTGATTTCAAAAATCACGGGCTATATTATTGATCCTGATATTGGCTACCCAACACCTGGATCACTGGGTACTTATGCGGGACATGAAAAAAAGATCCCAACATTAACTTATGAAGTTGAACGCGATATATCTTTTGATCAAATCATAAAAATTCATGTTCCTGCGATCATCGAAGGCCTAAAAGTTTCACAAAATCGGAGTTCAAAATGAGCATCGAAACTATTACAAATCTAAAAAATCAAATTCTGAAAATCTCTACACAAACTGAATTCAGTGCTGATGATAAAACAGTGATCAATGATACCATTCGTTTACTGGATTCTGGTCAGATCCGTGTGGCTGAAAAAACAGCTTCTGGCTGGATCACTAATGAATGGATCAAAAAAACAATTTTGATGTATTTTAAAATCACGACAAATCATGTGATTGAATCTGGAGATATTAATTATTTTGATAAAATCCCTTTGAAAAAATGGACCGAAAAATCACAACTGCGTGTTGTGCCGGGCGCTTTGGCTAGATACGGTTCACACATTGAGGCTGGTGTTATTTTAATGCCGTCTTATGTAAACATTGGCGCCTATGTGGGAGCTGGCACGATGGTCGATACATGGGCCACTGTAGGATCATGCGCACAGATTGGAAAAAACGTTCATCTCTCTGGCGGTGTCGGTATCGGCGGGGTCCTTGAACCAGTACAAGCCCAACCCGTCATCATTGAAGATGATTGTTTTATTGGTAGTCGCTGTATTGTGGTTGAAGGGGTGTATTTAGAATCTGGAGTTGTGCTTGGTGCAGGTGTTACAATCACTGCATCTACTAAAATTATTGATGTGACACAAAAAGAGCCAAAAATTTATAAAGGTTTTGTTCCAGCGAATTCGGTTGTTATCCCAGGTTTTGAAATCAAATCATACCCTGCTGGCGATTACGGTGTGGGCTCAGCGTTAATTATTGGTCAACGTAAAGAATCAACAAATAAAAAAACCTCATTAAACGAAGCTTTAAGAGAATATAATCTGAGCGTTTAGTTTTTATTTTTCAGCAATATCGCCGGTTGAATTTTTAGCGCCGTTCTTGCTGGAATGTAACAGCCAATGACAGCTAAAAGACCAATAGCTAATAATACATAAAATACAAAGCTCATGTTCACTAAAGCTGGAATCGTAGAATCATAATAAATTTGCGGCAAGATATTCAGCGGATATTTTTCAAGATAAAAGCTCACAGCTAATCCAATGGCTGTACCCATAAAAACTGCTGTGAGAGATATCCATAAACCCATCGACATAAATAGCTTTAATGTTTTTTGGTTTGAAAAACCCAGCGTTTTTATCACAGCAATGTCCATTTTTTTCTGTGTCATGATCAAAGCCAAAACCGTTAATATCGACGATGATGAAATAAGACCGGCTAATCCTAATAACAGACTAATCATCGTTTTTTCCATAAATAAAGCGAAAAACAAATCAGAATTTTTTTCATTCCATGTTTGTGTTTGTGTGAATCCTTGCTTAGCAATGTCTTCTCTGACTTGATCTATATCTGAAATTGCTTTTAACCAAATATGATGTCCGCTGTTTTTTGAAGCACTTTGACCAAATGAGGTCAGCGAAAATTCTTTATTATAAAATAATAACTTCGCATCTAAATCATACAGGTCAGTAGTAATAATTTTCTTTATAGTTACTTTTTCAAAAATCGGAGTCTCTAGTGAACTCATTAGTAAACTTTCAACCGGAATCAGCGTGACTATATCGCCTTCTAATAAACCTAAAGACCTTGCTAGATCAATACCGATTGCAACTTCATTTTTAGCTAAGGCCAACTGACCATCATCTAAATAATCCTGCATACTGGTGTCTTTTTTTTTGTCTTTAATTTCTAAAAGTTGATTATACCAAAAACTTAAACCCCTCGTGCTGTAACCTAAAGCTTCTATTCCTTTAAACTGACCATCAATCGTTCGAATAATTAGATCATAATTGGTAAACTCAATTTGACTGAGTAAAGCAGATTCATTGATGTTCATTTTATCAGGATTATTTGTAAAAACTGTTAAATGTGGATCGACAGAGAGAACTCTGTTTTTAATGTTCTGGTTCATACCATTCATGACGAAGAGAACAATAAAAAAAGAAGATGTACTAATCACAATGGCTAAAAAAGATAATAATGATATTTTTCGAATTAGTGACGCTGATCTTTGCGATAAAATAAGTCTGGATAAAAAGAAATAACTGAGAGAGTTTTTTAACACTTTGTTATTATGACTAAAGATCTATGAAATTGTAATCTTAAAAGTGCGCCACTTTTTTCAAGGGCATAGTTTCATCAATGTAGATCAAACCTTCTTCAATATAAATCTTATTGTGTTCTAAATGATGGAGGGCTTTTTCTTGATGATTCGTTAAGTAAATATGACGCAAATGGCCGCGGCGCTGTTTAAATTGAACGAAATCTAAGTACATCAACCACTGCTTTTCAGTTAAACCATTTGCTGGATCTTCTAAAATAAGAATCTGTGGGTTTTTTAGAACTGAAATCACTAAATAAACCAGTTTTAAATGACTGTAATCAATATCATTCATTTTTTTATTTTTCAAAGTAGTTAATTCGAAGTCTTCAAGCATCACTTTAACTTCATCAGTAGTCGCCCACAACAAAAGCATTTCTTCCACAGTTTTTTTATTCGGCAAACACTGTTGTTCAAAACATGCCCCCATAACCTGACGTGGATCAACTGATGCCTCTTCAGAAAACACATCCATACCATTCCATAAAATTCGCCCTTTGAAACAAGGCAACTGTCCTGCAATAAATTTTAAAAAATTAACTGCATTTTGCGGATCTGAAGATTCAATAACGACTGTTTGATCTGTTGGCAGTTGAAAATCAACTGATTTTAAAATCGGATCATGTCCCTGTTGAAACAAAGTTACATTTTCTAAAAAAAGCTGATCAAGATTGAAATTTGAGTCATTTTGCATAATGACTATTCGGTCTATAAACCTAAATAATTAACTAGACCTAGGGCCGCATAGAAGAATGACTTAATGATTTCAACCAGTAAGTAACCTGAGCCATGTTCATTTTTACTGTTTGGTAAAACAACTGGTTTTATCAAAATATCATCAGGGTAAATCGATTCAAAAACATCTAAAGCGCGGCTCATGTGCAGCTGCGATGTAATTAGTAATATGTCTTGGCAACGTAAGGTTTCAACTAAGGCTAATGACTGATGGGCATTGCCCAAAGTTGTCTGTGATCTTTTCTCTAAAATAACAAATCGGCTATCAATTTCAGGATAGTAAATCCAGTACGGAAATATTTCTTTAAATGTAGTTTCTTTATACACACCAGAAATAATTAGCCATTTTACTTTTTTTTGCTGAAGAATTTCAAATCCTTCTCGGATACGACCAGCAGCGCCTGTTAAAACTACGCCGCAATCGGCCTCTGGCAGTTCAGACCATAAATTAACCTGAATATTTTTTATTGATTTATATTGGTTGTAAAACACAACCGCAAAAATAAAAAAGACTAGACTAACTAATGACAATTTTCGATTGTTTTTATTCACTCTAGTTATTTGTGCGCTATCACTTCGACTTCAACATTTACGCCTTTTGGTAAACTGCTGACTGCAACTGTCGATCTAGCTGGCGGGGCTTCCACAAAGCGTTTAGCATAAATTTCGTTAACTGTTGCAAAATCAGACATACTTGTTAAAAAAATTGTGGTTTTAATAACATTTGAAAAATCGAAGCCAGCTTGTTTAAGCACTGCTTCCACGTTGTTCATAACCATTTCTGTTTGCTTAGCAATATCACCAGTGAAAACGTCTTGTGTTTTAGGATCGATTGAAATTTGTCCTGAACAAAACAAGAAATCACCCATCATTACAGCTTGCGAATAAGGTCCTACAGCTTTAGGGGCATGATCAGTATGAATAATTTTTTTTGTTGGCATAAAATGTTTTCCTTTGTCGTCAAATCAATAAAATTAAAAGTAAAAAATAATTCCGGCTTTTAAGGGGTGATCAGCAATCGTTCTGATCCGTGTATTTTTAATCGAAGATAATCCTAATCCGCCTTCAAATGAAAAACCCACATTGTCTATACCTGTAAAAAAGTACTCAACACCCATTAACACATTAGCTTCAAATCCACTTTTTTTACCATCTGTTGGATTTTCAAAAGTCACAAGCCCTAGTTGTCCACCCGCATAATAATGCAATTGAGTTTCATGAAAGATCACATGACGAATACCTGCATTTAATTGAAATGCTGAATAGTCTCTTTCCGTATCAACACCGATCCCGGCAGTCATAGCTGAAACACTGTTCATATGATAAACTAATGCTAACGACGGCAAACTTCTTGATGTGTTATCTTTGATGCCTACACCTAGTCTTTGCGGCATTTCTTTTGATAATGCGAATTGCATAAATAACAAAATACTTAGTCCAGACATTATTTTTGCGATATTTTGAATCATTATGGGTCTCCTTAAAATTAATTACATAACTAGATTGACACTGGCCGAATGGCTTGTCAGCATAATTTTAATGAAGAAATTTTTTTATTTTTTAGCACTTTTATTTATATCGCTATCTGCTAGTTTTCAATCTGCTCATGCAAATATCGTGATCAACGCTGTCTTAACCGATGAAAAAAACTCTCACGACATTACACCAACTAAGGCCACAAACTTAACTTACGAGACAGAAGAATTTACTCTGCTTCCTGCGGCCTCAGGCCTTAGAAAAAGGAAAGTCTTCGCTTTGGTGAATGTGAAATTTTATTTTGCTGAACTATTAGCAGCTCAGCCACAAAAACTGATCAAAACTGAAACTGAAATCTTACCATCGATGAAAAATTCTCAGCCCGTTGAGATGAAGCTGACTTTAATTCGTGATGTTCCTCATCATCAAATTATCGACTATTTTACAGAAGCTTTCAAAGCCAATGAAATCACTGAAGCTAACTATTCACCAGCTGTTAAGCAATTTTTTGAAGAGCTCAAAAATCTTAAACAGCTGAATAAAAACGATATTTTTTCATTCATTGGTTTATGGAAAAAAGACAAAACAATTTTAATTCTGCAGTTTCCTGATAAAACGACAAAGACTATTGAAGGCGATCTTCAGTTTTTAAACCAAATTTATTCTATTTGGTTCGGCGAACCTGCTGATGACAAAATAAAAGCCCTAAAAAAAGAACTTTTGAAAAGCTAACTAATACCCCACATTTAATTTTGGACATTTTATCATTAAAAATTGTTTGAGAGCATAATCAGTCATTTTTAAATAGACTTCACCACTAGAATCTTTACTAAATAATTCACTGACTTTAACTGTACATTTTTGACCATTGGCATCTGTAAATACACCGCGTGTATTAGGCCTACTTGACGGGGCCTGACCTTTTGTAAATGGCAATTCATAGATTAATCCAGCTTTTGGTTTGATTCGAACTCCACCCTCATTGTCTGGTCTGATTTCTGGATCAATCTGGGCTTCCGCTTTATCAACTGCAGATATTAATCCTGTTTCAGTATCAATCAGCATATTAAAATAATGATTTGTCTGAATATTTAAGTATTCATTTTTAGAGTCGTTTATCCATGAAAAAATTTGATCCTTCATCATGCGAGGAAAAAAATAAAATTCTTTAGCCCCAGTTAATTCATTTTCGTTATCGCCATCACCAAATGAATTAAAAACAAACAACGATCCCTTATCGGAAAAAACGTAACTGCGATAAATTAAATCGACATAGGCTTTTTTGGGCACAATCGATAGCAAACAAAAACCATCTGCTGTCTTAAGTTGTTGCACTTGAATTTGACCTTTTGACTGATATAAATCAGGACAGTTTGCGGACTCGTTAGAAGTCGCCCAATTAAAACTAAAAATGATCAAAATAAACGATATTTTTTTTAGCACATTCCTAGGATACATGAGTGCCTAACCAGAATGAAAGACTTTCCGAGGCGCATTAAGTTTAATTTGTTGCTCAGTTATGCACTCAGACCGTAATCTAATAGCCTATGGAAGTAGTTGTTATTCTTTTTTGCCTGGCTTTCAATGCAATTTTGTCCTGTATTGAAATGGCCTTTGTCACAGTGTCTCGTCCACAACTTAAACAACTTGCAGAAAAAGGCCATAAACCAGCTCAGCGGGTTCTGAATTTAAAATCAAATCCTGAACGAGTCCTTTCCGTTTTACAAATTGGGATTACCCTAGTCGGTGCAGTTTCTGCTGCAGTCAGCGGAGCCGGCGCTGAAGAATACTTAAGCCCTTTATATATGAATATTTTTTCTGTTTCTGAAGAGATTTCTGAAGCCATGGCTATTGCCACAGTTGTCTTACCACTGACTTACTTTAGTGTTGTTATTGGCGAACTTGTTCCTAAATCCTTGGCCCTAAAGTTTCCTTTGCGTTTTTCAATGGCTGGCGGCGTTTTACTTATTTTTTTAGATCGACTATTTGCCCCGATTGTTTGGACGCTTGAAATATCGACACAAATAATAGCGCAGTTGTTGTTTAGAAAGTTAAAAAAAGAATCATTCGCTGAATCTGGTCATGACTTAAATTTGGACAATTTAAGTGAAACCCACAAACAGTATGTCTTTAACTTGATCAATGTTGATAAAAGAAAAGTTAAAGATGTGATGGTTGATTGGTCAAGTGTTACAAAGATTAATTATACCGATCATTACACAGTGGTTTTATCAAAAATTAAAGATTCTCGTCACACCCGAATACCCGTGATTCAAAATGAAGAAGTGATTGGTTTATTACATGCTAAAGAATTTGTCTCAGAAACAGAAGTGGTGAAACTTGATTGGACAACACTGATTCGCCAAGTCCTTGTTTTTAATCCGCATGAGCCGATTTTAAATGCACTTAAAAAGCTGCAGCAAAACAAGTCTCATTTGGCCATTATCACTTATGGTGAAAAATCGATAGATAAAATATTGGGCATTGTGACGCTGGAGGATATTTTTGAAGAAGTCGTCGGAGAGATTTATGACGAAGACGATAACCCAAGAACACTTTTGTCGACCAATTCCCGTATACGCACTATGTCTATTCAAAAAAAATAATTTATTTTATTTACACAATTCATTCTTCACCTATGATTAAGACACACAGCATGTTTTAAACATCAGTCAAAGGATGACTCAATGAAATCACTTCAGGCTTTAGTTCTTATAGCAACTTTAATCACTTCAGTAGCTGCATTTTCACAAGACAATGCACAAGCAAACAATTATTTACCGTTTTTAACAACAGGTAAAAAATCAGTTTTAGCCGATGTACAAATTCTTAAAAAAGCTCAGATCCCTATTTTAAAAACAGATATCTCAGGCCAAGTTGGTTACGCTCTTGTGACTAATGTCGAAGAATTTAAAATTTCAAAAATTGCTCACCAATTTGGACGTTGTGGAAATTACGAATACTTAGCTGACAAGGAATTATCTCAAGAAAAAGTTTATCAAGAACTTCAATTAGTGAACACAGCCAGAGCGCAACAAGTGACTTTGTATAAACCATTTAACATTGTGAAATCAGATCGCATTGAACAAGCTATTAGCGAACTGCAAGCCGACAACATTAAACAAACTGTTTTATGGTTATCAAGCTACCCAACACGATTTAATAAGGGCCAGTCTCCGAATGAACATATCCAACCATTTATTGATCGTCTTAAAGTTTTAGCGCAAAACTATTCTCACCCTTTTGAAATTACGCAAATTGCTCACGCTTCAACAAAGCAAAAATCTGTTAAATTTTCTTTGACAGGCAAAACACAACCTAATGAAATCATTGTTCTTGGCGGACATCTAGATTCAATCAATGGTTGGTTCGGAACAGGTCGCGCGCCTGGTGCTGATGATAATGCTTCAGGATCTGCATCGCTTGTTGAAGCTTTACGTGTATTTTTAGCGCATAATATTCAACCTGAACGCACTGTTGAATTCTACTGGTACGCTGGTGAAGAATCAGGATTATTGGGTTCCGCTGAAATCGCGCAAACTGCAAAAAGAGAAAATAAAAATATTAAAGCGGTTTTACAGTTAGATATGACTTTATTTCCAGGTAACGGCGCTAACACTATTGCTAGCATGTCCGATTTTACTGCCCCATGGCTTCGTGATTACATGAGCCAAGTGAATAAGACATATTTAAATATTACCGTTCTTGATGACAAATGTGGTTATGGCTGTAGTGACCATGCCTCTTGGCATCGCCAAGGTTTTGCTACTTTATTCCCGACTGAAGCCACTTTTAATTCTGTGTTTCAACAAATTCACACAGATAAAGACGTTGTCTCTTCAGTAATGAGCTTTGACCACGCATTGATATTCTCGAAAATTGCCTTAATATTCGCTATGGATTTAAGTCAGCAAAGTTTGTTTTAATTTTTTAGATTTTTTTTAGATTTTTTTTAATAGCTTAGTAAGTAGGTTTTATGAGTCAGGTTCAGTTTGCTACAGCAGTTTTATTAGTCGGTCTAATCAGACCTGCTTTAGGTCACGCTTCTGTTATTAACCCTACCGGCGATCACTTAGTCAGTCCACAAACTGTATCTGAAACAATTATTTGCAAAAATTCTCGCAATAAACCAGAAAATATCAATAAACCCACTGTGATTATGATTTCAATCGATGGTTTCAGAGCAGACTACATGCAAAAAATAAAACCACCATTTTTAAGTCAGCTCTCGAAATTAGGTTCTTACGCGCCAACAATGCGCCCAAGTTTTCCAACTCATACATTTCCAAATCATTATACATTGGTCACAGGTCGTGTTCCCGGCACACATGGCATAGTCAGCAATAAGTTTTTTGATAAAAAAAGAAATGAATTTTATAACTTTATGGAAACTAAAAGTTCAAATGATGGATCATGGTACTCAGGTGAACCTTTATGGAATGTCGCTGAACGAAATGGAATGATTGCACATTCATTTCACTGGGTTGGATCTGAAGCTAACATCAATAATATGACTCCGACTTGCTATACTGTGTTTGATGGCAACATCACGCCCGCACAAAAAGTCAGTGCTGTTATTAATTGGTTAAAACTTCCAGCTGAGAAAGCTCCACACTTTATCACTTTGTATTTTTCTAATGTTGATTCTGCAGGTCACAAATACGGACCAGATTCACAAGAAGTAAAATCTTCTTTATTTGAAATAGATCAGCAGATTGAACGTCTTTGGAAACACGCCCGTTCAAAAAAGAATAACAATGTTAACTTTGTGATTGTTTCTGATCACGGCATGAAACAGCTTGACCCTAATAATGTCATTTATTTAAGTCAGTACACAAATATTGACGAATTCACTGTTGGTGAACGTGGTGCTGTGGCTATGTTGTATTCTATTGACACAGCAAAAATTCAACGAGCTTATTTAGATCTAAAGAAAAATGAATCGCATTACAAAGTTTATTTAAAAGATAACTTACCCACAGAATACAAACTGGCTCACCCCGACCGTGTTGGTGACATTGTTGTGATCGGCGATCTTGGTTATTATATTATTGAACGGTCATTTACTGATAAACCCAGTCTGAATGCCGCGACTCATGGTTGGTCATATGTAAATGATGAAATGAAAGCTTTATTTGTTGCCGAAGGCCCACAAATCGCTAAGAAGAAGCTCATTCCTGAATTTCAAAATATAGATGTGTACCCGTTTGTTATGAATATTTTAGGCATGACGACAACTGTACCTTTTGATGGAAATCCAAAAACTTTACTGCCTTACATTATAAAAAAGAAAAGATAATCTACAGTTAAATTGTTAAAACCTTACTCATCAATTGTAAGGTTTTAATAGTTTCAATTTTAACTTGCTCGATAGCTTTAAAATCCACCAGTGTTTGTCTATGCGCGATCGGGTTTCTAATGTCTTGCAGCCATATTAATTTTTTTGCTAATTCGATAACATCTGATTCTGAGACTTCATTTAGAATCAGCGCCTTGTTCGTTAATTTGTTTTTACTGGCAAATAGCAACAAAACCACAGCCCATGCCCGCAATCCATCCAAAATTTTAAAATGCTCGTTCACTATTTTACCATTCATAAAACCCTTAGCCACCAGACCCATTTTATGCAGGGGTAGACTTTGCTGGTTAAAGTGTTTTTGTAATTGAGTCATCTGCATAACTTTATCAAACTGAGGATAATCTTCATGTAAACTTAAACTGTGAATTAAATTTTGAAATTCATTCATTTTAGTTTCAATTTTTGGAAATAATATTTTTCGACCTAGCTGTTTTTCTAAAATTAAATCAATGGCTTTAGTGTAACCCAAGATAATACTGGATTTATCAACAAAGCGGTCAAATAGATCTGGATGCCTTAACGGAACTTCGGCTGATCTTAAAGCTGATTTTGATGTTTCATCATAATTTTTATAAGCAGGGATTAATTTTTCAAAATCCTGATCAATAGCTATAAGGTCTACATCACTTGGGAAAGCTTGTGTCTTTAAAAAACTTTGTGAATGAGTTTTTAGTTTATCTGCAAAGTTTTGCATAATATCAATTTGTTCGCCGTACTTGTTTTTTAGCGTCATTAACTGCAAAGCTTTTTCAGCTTGCAAATAAAAATAATCAGAATCATTATCTGGTGGAATAAACGTACGAATCACTTTATCAACGATGTCTTCGCTTAACGCTTGTTCAACATAAAAATCAATCGCTTTTCTTTTGGCCCGCACGCCGCTCATTGACAACAATACATCTAAACATCTTCCTGCTAGCGATTCGGAATCTGATTTTAAAAACAGACTGACTTGATCTGTTAGTGCCTCATCATTAAAACTTTTAATCGCAAAAAGTGCATTGAGTTGCACAACTTGGTTTTTACTTTGCAGTTGTGTTAACGCCAAATTTTTATATTTTTGCAATCCACAACGTGTGATCAATTTTAAAATTAATATTTGAATCTCAGTATCTGTATTGGCTTTAAGTAATTCAATAGTTTCTTCAACATTTTTGATGTTCTCAGATTGAATGTCTTGCGAAAGTATAGCTTTTAAATAGCTTTGACTGTGTTTTACAATATCTTTATCTGATAATGACAATATATATTTAAATTGATCGGCTGATTTGTAGGATTGGGCATAAATCAATACATCCTTTTTTAAGATATCTGATGCTGACAAAAAATACTGATGAATTTTTTTAGAATTCACCTTTAACTGCGCCAGTGCGCGAACTGATCTTGATCTGACCTCATTTGATTCTGTGTTTGTTTCGATAAAGTGATCCACAAAAAATTTTTCTAAAATCTTAACCTGAGTTTCAATTTTTTTTCTGCTTGGTAATGTCACAAGTGCTTTTTGGCAAAATAAGTTAATTTGGTTCATTTTTCCAGGTTCATCTAATTTTTGAAAGTTATCCAAATTGAGGTCATCCTTTTCAAACTGTATAACTTCTTTGATAAATGATTCTGGAAACCATTTTACCTTGTCTTTGAAATCAAGCGCCTCATAAAGCTGAATTTTTTTTTGTTGATCTAATTTTTCAAAAACCAGTTGGATACTTTCTTTAACATCGTCTGTGCTAAAAGCATTTAATTCATACATCAGTGCTGGATGAAAAAATTTGTTTTCAATCATTTTGTTTAAATAATCTTCGATCTTCCATTGTGCTCTGAATAAACACTGATTTTTAGCAGACCCAAAAACTTGGTATTCAAAAGAATCTTTATTAAAATAAATTTCTAGCTGTTCAAAGACTTTTTGGTCTCTGGTGATTTTGCCAAGGCTTACAACAGCACTTAAGGCTAAATCGCGGTGCATTTTGTTTTGCGCGACACGCATAAGACTTGGCACTGATTGATGAGCTTTAAGTTCACCTAATGTTAAAATAATATTTTTAGCTAACAGGGTCGATTGATTCTTTAAGGCTGAATCTAAATCAGTCATCAATTCATTCAGTAAGGCTCTATGAGAAATTTGTCCTAAGGCCAAAGCACAAGCTGGTTTAAGATTTTCTTTACAATTTAAATACATTTCCGCAATAAAAAGTGCTGCCCATGTATTTTTTGTTTCACTTAAAGCGCTGATAGCCGCTTCGGCCATTGGGTAATCTTTTTCCTGCAACGCCACTTGATACAGAAATTCTAATCCACGCTGATCAATAAAATAAGGTAACACTTTAAGAACTTGAAATTGTGTCTCTCTCCAGCCACATTCATTAAAGATATGAATCAATTCACGCATCGAATCTGTATTTTTAAACAGGGCTAATTGTTCGATGGCTTTATTACGTTCATCTTTTTTTAACGAATGATATTTTGAACGTATTTGTGATCTTATTTCGGCTGTGTTTTGATCTGTTGACATGGATGACTTATCGGAAATTCGGTCTGACTCATTAAGTAATCAATGATCTGACTTAGGCCCTGTTTGCCGCCTTGATTAATAATTAAAGCGCCATATTCAGATAAGTTCGTAAATCATTAATTTCCTGAGTGGTTTTGTTAATCTCACAACTCATATTACGACCCTATATATTATGACTTTAGCCTAACTTAAGTCGGGTTCTTAAAAAGAACTTAAAACTTCGTCTTAGTCCCTATTATCATAATATATAGACCATTCAATGGAGAGTATAAACATGATTAATTTACCTTTTAGAAACCTTTTGGTTTTACTGATCACGACATCTTGTTTAACAGCAAAGGCTGATTTTTTTATTTTCGAACCAGGTATTGGTCAAAAAAATGAAACTTTAAAGTTAACTAATATTACGGCTCAAGAAACAAAATTAAAACTAAAAGGCCTTGTGACCACGTTAAAACTAGGGATCAGAAGTCCGTCTGGTGTTAGCCTTGTTTTAGCTGGTGAATATTCAAAAGGCGAAGCTGAAATTGAACCAGCGCCTGCTGAACGGCCTGGTTTTAGTCATTTGATTGCTGGTTTTCAAGTTGGCGTTCAAGCCATGGGTGCTATGAAAATTTATTTAGGCTACGCCCCACACAACCAACTTGAACTTAAAGATGCTGGTTCTTTTTCTGGTTTTAAATTTTCCGGAAACACTTACCAAGCTGGACTGATGTTCTACCCGTTTAAATTTTTAGGCCTCGGCGCCCAATACAATATTCATCAGTATAAAGAAGTCACAGGCAGTCAGTTTAATTCAGGAAAAGATGTCAAAACTTATTTTGATAAAATAGATTCTCAAGATCTCAGCTTTCTTCTCGCAATCGAAATCTAGGAACACATTTCTAATTCATTTTAAAAATAAAAAAAGCCAAGTTTATCACTTGGCTTTCTTCTTATTTTTAAAATGAAATGAAAATTATTCTTGAATTGCTGAGATCGCCATTTGAACTGCTTTATCAGCTTGAATTATACCAGCACCAGTTTGATTTTGATCATTAGGTAAAACCGCTACTGCAGTTTTTGCTAAAATCATTCTCACTTGTTCAGGAGTTAATTTTTTATTTGCTGATTTCATTAATGCCACAACGCCTGCAACATGTGGTGTTGCCATTGATGTTCCGTCAAATGATGCATAGTCAGAAGCTGCTGTTAAAACTTCAGCGCCAACTTTTGCACCTTTAGAAATTTGATCAACAAGACCTAAACCAACTGTTTTTTCAATCATGATCACAGGCACAGTAACTTCTGCACCGTCTGAAGCCACACCTTGCATTAAACCATCAGTGTTATTGTAGATCACAACACCAGTTGCTTTAGCTTTTAATGCATTTTTAACTTTTTCAACAAAAGCAATTTCACCACGGCTGATCAATGCAAATTTACCTTCTAAATTAAGACCAACAAAGTCTTCAGGTTTACCTAAACCAGCAGGTACTAATTCACCAATTTGCGCTGTTGTAAATAAACTAGTTCCAGAAAATGCAGCTGACTTAACACTAGATTTGTTACCGTTGATAACGATTTCAACAATTGATTCACGACCTGAACCTTGTGGTACAGAAGAAATAACTGCAGCACCCGGAGCAACGATATCTAATTGTGGACCCCACTGAGAAAACGCTGTTTTTTTGATTGATGAATCAACTGCGCCAACTGCGATGACAGTTGCGTAAGCCGCAGGAAAACTAACAGTACCCGTGCCATTATTGCCAGAAGCCGCAATCACTGAAACTCCTGCTTTTTCTGCATTAGCGATAGCATTTTTTTCTGCAGATGTTGAAAACGGTCCACCTAAAGACATCGTGATCACATCAACTTTTGAATCAATACCCCAGTTAATGCCTTCAGCAACTGCGATATTACTGCAACCCAAATCACCACAAACACGGCCCATTAAAATTTTAGTTAACGGAGCAACACCAGTAAAACCAGTTTGTTCGTTGTAAGAAGCCGCTACTGTTCCTGCAACGTGAGTTCCGTGACCTTCTTTATCGATGAAGTCTTCAGTGTCCAAACCAGTATCACTTTCAAAAAAGTTACGACCTTTTTCAAAGTTTTTTGCTAATGCTGGATGTTCTGGATCAATACCCGTATCTAAAACAAGAACTCTGGCTTGCGCACCAGCTTTTGCGCTAGCCCAAGCTTGAGGAGCATTAACAGCTTTAATGCCCCACGGAGTGGCCGCACCCTCAACAAAAGAAGGAACATTGTCCCCTGCTGATGGAGCATCATTGTCTGGTCGGTATCTTCTCTTTTTCTTTCTTTCAAGATCATTAGTAGATAATTTAAAACCGCTCATTGGTTTTGGAAGAGGTCTGAAAACCTCTTCTTCAACTGTAGCTACTTCAGGATGTTTCATTAAAGACATTGCTGCGTCAGCTTGGTCTGCCTTAATAACCATTGAATTCAGATTATTAAGAGATCTTTCAAATTCAACACCTGAGTTATTTTCAAGCTGCATATAACTATTCATTGCTTTTAAACCCTGTTGGCTTTTGTAAACAACGATGTAACGTTTTGCGAACGCCGTTTGTGATAACGCGATGATTGAGACTAAGCTGATCAAAAACTTGCTGTAATTTGTTCTCATGAATTCCTCTTTTTTGAGTTAACGGACGCTGATGTAATCTGTTAAAAAGATATGAACCCAGTTTGGAACCAGATGCAAAAAAAATATAAGTTCTAATGTAAATTATTTGATTTGAGTAAAAATCTTAAATTACCTGAAATTTGGCAGAGTTCCAAATTGGCACTAAATCAAAAATATGGGCAAAAGAGCACCAAGCATAAATGACATCACTTTTTGCTATAAGAAAAACTTATACATGGTTTAATTGTTAAGCTTTTATCAAGACCACACGCGTTATCTTTAATGAACTCAGTATGCAATTTGTTGATCGCCTGTTCACCTAATGACTGTGAAACTAAACTCAAACCCTCTTCAATTTTTACATCTGCAAAAACTTCTAAGTCAGAAACTAACTTGGCATGCGCCTTAATCGATCCATCAATTGTGACAGACACGCAGATTTCAGATGTGGTGATCGCATCAATTGAAACTTCTTGTTCATTAAAAACTTTAAAAATTTTATATAAAAAACCTTGGTATGTTAAATTTATGATTGAGGATGGCCTACTTGAACAAATTTCTTTTCATCCTCCAAAGAAACAAATAAAAACCATCACGGGATTAGTTATCCCTAAAGGATTTTAGCATGGCAAAAAGATGTGGAAATTGCGGATCGAATAAATTAGTTGAAACTAACAGCCATGGCCCTTTTTCCAGCAATTCAAATACTTAAAGGTATACCTATACTCAAGTGCAGTGCATGCAATGAGACTATTATTTCACTAGCCGCTGGACTAAAGATCGATCAGCTTGTCGAACAAAGCGTCTGTGAAAATGTTAAAAAATATATACACAAAATTATTGAACGCGAAGATACATTGCAAATTGATCTCAGTATCCGTCTTGGCGTCACACCTGAATATTTGTCAGAAATTAAAAGTGGTCGAAAAATACCCAGCTTTCAAACATACAATTTCTTAAAGGTTCTTGCTTTAGATAAAAAAGCCTATCGAATCTCAGACCCAAAAAGTAAAATCGCGTAATGGTTAAGTCATTCATTAGACCAAGTTAGTTATATCAACCCAATAACGTCGAACGTATTCGTTTTTTTCTTCATCTAAGATTTTGTTTTCTAAAACTGCACCGAATTTTTCGATGACTTTCCATGAATGAATATTTTGATCAGCGCAAGTCACTAAAAGCTTTTTAAAGCCCAGTTTTTGACAGAACCCAATCCCCTGCCTAAAAATTTCAGTCGCATAACCTTTATTTCGATGAAGCGGGCTAACTGCGTAGCCAATGTTCCCGCCGCGGAATAGTAAGTTTTCATTCAACTCATGGCGAATATTTAAACGC
>JAYSQO010000098.1:0-8698 GCA_043721535.1 Bdellovibrio sp.
AAAGAAGCACTTGGTGAAATCTCTTACAAAAAAGATCGTCTACGAGGGCTGTCGATGGCAGAATGGGAAATACTATGGACGTGACCGATACCCCAAAAATCAAGTAGGATGTGCAAAAAAATAGTGAAAAAAATAGTGTCAGCGCCGTTATAGAGTCCCCCTGTCAAAGGTTTAGACAAATTGATTCAAAATGAGACTTTATAAGGGGTTTGATGCTTAAAACCCGTGGCCTTTTGTTTGCTCTGTTTATTGTACTATGTTGTATAAAAAGAACGTTTCACATTTTATAACTTCTTTGAAGCCAGGTGTGTCGGTTTCATATTTGATGAATTTAGTGATGGCGGTGGTTTTCGCTCAGACCGCTACGTCAGCAGCACTTGCTAAGCCAATTCAGCAGATCAGTTTAGCCCAAGCAGCGATGTTAAGTGTTCAGCCGACTGTGGCCACACCTTTTTATTTAAAATATAACCACGACGAAGCCACTCTTAAAAAAATCAAAGCAGCACTGACTAATCGTCTTAAAAAAGTTAAACCAGTCGACGCTGATAAAATTGTAAAATACTTAGCTTATATTCAGTTAACTCCGGATAAAGCTGATTTTAAAATGCTCACAGGTCGTTTGTTTGATTCTTCAATGCAATTTATTTTATGTGACGATGTGACTGATTGGGAATGTTTGGAATCAAAACCGAAAGTGAATCCCACAAGTCTTGGTCGTACAGATGTTGAGCAAGAACTTGGTCGACCAGTGATGGCAGGAGACACTTTAGACATCGAACATTTTTTTACTCAAGGTTGGTATGAAAATCATATTCACAAAAATAAAAAAAATATTATTCTTAACACAACTGTTGCTGAAATACTAGCTGGTAAAATTAAAGACGAAGGCCAAAAAAATCTTTGGATCGCTTTGTACGGTATAGATGATATCGAAGGATCAATGTCATCAGTGTTTAAAGCCATCGAAGAAAAGGTGGATGCTGGTGTCCCAACTTATGGTGTTGTTGATATCGAAGAAGGCAATATGCCGAATAGTTTCATGAGAGATTACAATTTAGTTAAAAATTCAAAAGGCACATACACACTAGAAACGGCAAAAGTAAATTTAGATTATGCGTACGTTAATCCGAAGGATAGTTACAATGCAGCTTTCTTTGCACCAGGATGGGCTAAAAATTATTTGAAAGACGTGCAAAAATTAATGAACTTAGAAAGCAAGTCTCAGGTTAAGCAATATTTACTAAAAGATTATTTTGAATTTCCGAAAGACACTAAAACTAATTTTTCAACTTTAATTGGTGATTTAACATGGATTGCGATCAATAAAAATTTAAAAGACCATGAAAGTTCATTACAGCGGGCCGCTTTTCAATATTCGAACAATATTGATTTCATGAGATTACTCAATAAAAACAGCTCAATCAACAGCGAATCAAAAGCTCGTGCAGAATTTCCGTTTAAAGGAATTATGCATAATAAATTTGTTGTCTTTGAAAATAATAAAAATGAAAAAAGTGTTTGGACCGGCACAGCTAATATATCACAAACATGTATGGGTGATGAATCTAACGCGAATCTATCTATTTTTATTAAAAATAATTTAATCGCTGAAGCTTTTCAGCAAGAATTTTTAGAAATGTTCGAAGAATCTAAAGAAAAAGGAAAACCAGAAACATTATTGACTGGTAAATTTCATAATCGTAAACGTCCCAACACACAAAGATATTTTACTTTTAAAGATGGCACTGAAGTTAGAATTCATTTTTCACCGACTGATGATGCTGAACATCGGGTGTTGTTGCCGATGATTTATTCAGCTAAACGCGGCGATATTTTAAGGATCAGTATGTTTGGCGGCGGTGGACATGAATATGTCAGAGCTTTACAAACAGCTTACAGCCAAGGTGTTGATGTAAGAATCGTTTTTGATAAACTAACAGGTTCAGGTCTTAATTCTTGGTGGAGAGACCAATCAGCAAATTTGCTTGAGAAAAGTCCTTACACTAAGCCAGGTGCTGAAAAAGTGGTTGGTAAAATTGAAGTCAGAAAAAATACATGGATTGGATTAAATCATCATAAAACAGCGACTTTATCACGCGCTCAAGTGAATGGTTCTCAAAGATCTGAAATCTTAGTTGTTGGATCACAAAATTGGTCGCAAACGGGTAATGATCTTAATGATGAAAACATGGTGACTATTCGAAACACTGAAAAATCGCTATCTGCTATGGATGATTTCAATAAAGAATTCGATGAAAGATTATGGCCTTTAAGCACTAACGTCGAAACTGCTGAATAATCGTCAAAGCAAGACAAAGGTCTTGGTCGGGATTAATATAAAAAAATTCAACTTAGCTATTTAATTAACTATCGAGTTTTTCACGTCTTTGTTAATATAAAAGGATTAGATATGGCAAGGGGTTAGGATGACTTTACGGACTGCTAAATTTCATTTGTTGTTATTACTTATTATTTCATCGTGTCAAAGCTTTGCACCACAGGTGCAAAAGCAAGAGCAGCCACCTCCAAAAGAAGACAATCAAAGATCTGTTTCCAGTGAAGAACAAATCAAAAAATATTTTGATGCGAATCTATTTGAGAACGCAAAAAAATACAAACGTCTTGTTGATTATACTCCGTATAAGTACGAAGTCTTATTCACTAACCCTGAATGCGGAGTTTACAAATATAAAACTCCGATAAAAAGTATTGGCGGCACAACACTGTATCAAAAACCTGAAAATGTTTTTTGTAAAAATAAATATGATAACCGCAGATCAGGTCAGCGTCCGACAAGCCCGCAGTTTAGATTGGTTGAATGGATCAAAGATAAAAACACAAAAGAAATATTTTTTACCTATTTATCATTCAGAAACAAGACAGTTAAAGAAGCCCTTTGTGAAGCCGCAAAAAAAGGTGTGAAAATTCGTTTCGTGATCAGCAAAAGTGAACGTCCAGAAACTGATTATGTTGCCGGGAACGAACTTGTTGCTTGCGCACCTGAAAACGTACAAATGAAAATTCGTGGTTTTGAAGGCGATCTGAAATATGCTCACAACAAATTTTTAATTATTAATCCACAAAGTAGAAATGAATTTAAAATTGTTTTTAGTTCGGGCAATATGACTTCAGGACCAGTTATTCATCATGAAAATTGGAATTTTATCACGACTCATCCTGCGTCATATTTCGCACAATCGCATCTTTGCGCAGCTTATGCTGAATGGGATGATGTATCCGGAAAATCACGTATAGAATATATTAAAACAATTAAAAGCTGCCGTACAAAAATTAATGCCGAAGAAGAATCAGATATCAAAGTTTTCTTTATTCCTGGTGAAGGTGTTAAAGAAGATAATGCGGGTAAAAGAACAGCCACAGAATACTTAATTGATGGTGATGGTAAAAACCCAGGAATTTCTAATGCAAAAAAAATCTGGCTAGGTTGTCATCGTTTTTTCTATAGCACAATGATTAACGCTTTAGATCGTGCGATCTCATTCAAGAAAAATGAACCCAAAGTAGAACTTAGAATCGTCGGTGAAGATGATACATACTACGTCGCCAATGATCCAACTTTTGACAAAGTCGAAGTTCAAAAAGCTGAATGGGACAGAATGAATCGCTTACAAAAAAAAGGCGCACAAATTAAATTTATGGAAACAAACAGTGATGAAGGACAAGTTCATCACAGTAAATTTTTAATTTTTGCAGATAAAAATAAAAATGAAGCTGATCCTTTGGATGATTTCACGGCGCTTTTCACTGGTTCAGCGAATTTAACGGGGGACGCGTTTAAAAACAATTGGGAAAATTCATATTATATCACAATACCTGAAGTCGTAAAGGCTTTTGCTAAGCAGTATGCGTACACTTGGGATAAGTTAGCGACAAAAATTTCTGATTTACCAAAAGCAGCTTTGGTTTTAGATAATTTAGAAGAAGAGCCAATTATAAAAAGCAGTGAGGCTGAAAAATAAATGATAAAAAAGCTTTTGAAGTTTTTTAGTCTGCTAGGCTTGGTTTTTTTTGCAGCCTGTGCTGTTCAAAAAAGAACACCATCGGGAGCAGTGCCTGATCTTAACGTTAAAAGTTGTGGGTTGATATCGTCAAATGAAACATCAAGAACAGCATTAGATGCAATGGATGTTTTGTACACATTGCAAATTGACTGCAACAAAGACGGAAAAATCGCACAAGAAGATGCGCACATCTTGGCGGCATTTGAATACAATGAAGTTCGCGCCCAACAGAAAATCTGGCTTAAAAATTTACATAAAAAAGCTGTCTTAGCAGAAAAAAAAGCATCAGCTTTACCTTATGTGTGTGCAAACTACAAAGCTGAGGCCGACCCATGCCTAACATTTAAAAATGTTTATGGAGTTGGGC
Source organism: Bdellovibrio sp. (assembly GCA_043721535.1). GTDB lineage: Bacteria > Bdellovibrionota > Bdellovibrionia > Bdellovibrionales > Bdellovibrionaceae > Pseudobdellovibrio. The sequence goes on from JAYSQO010000098.1 coordinate 4,390, forward strand.
CTGTGTTCTCTAGCCAAGGGCTAAGCAATGCGAACTAAACTTATTTTTTCGATTGCGCTTATGGCTTCACAGATTTTGTATGCGCAAAATGATTTTATTTTGCCTTTAACAAATGTAACTGAATTTGAAGAACAAAAGATTTGGAATCGTTATTGTTTAGGCGAACGCAAATCTGTTGAAATTCCACAACCAAATTATGATGACTCAGATATTATAGCTGCAGCAAAAAAATTAGCAGTCGTTTCGCCGTACAGTTTTTATTTTTATTCTGGGCCTTTGTTTTCTTACAAACTTAAAAAAGGCAAAGAGCTAGTTGATCCGCCGGCAAGTTTTCCTAAAGATATCAAACAAGTCAAAAATGGTCATAAAAACGCCCATGCATTCCTAACTTTGCTTTGTGGTGAATTCAGAGATCGACCTACATTAATTAAAGAGAAAATTAAATGGGTCAAAAAAATGTATTTGTTGCCTGATGAGCCTCAAAAGAAAATTAATTTAAATCATGACTTGTGGCCACAGTTTTCGGCCCGTTCGTATAATAAATATATTAACACTTCGAAAGACATTTTTTCTGCCAAAGAAACTTTATATAAAACTAAAAAATATAAAACAATTTTAGATAATTTTGTTGAAGATTATCCAGTTGGTCCGTTTACGGTTTGTGAAACTAAATTCATTATCAAAAAATATGTTGAAACAGGGGCTGAATTTAATTCATTGATGAAGCCCAAAAAGACGTCTGAAGTCATAAAAACTTTAGCTGTTTATTTAACTGAATATAAAAAATTTAAAAATCGATGTTCGAATGATGATAAAGATTATTTTTATAATTTCAGAGGAGATTCAAACTTTAAACCGAATTCGCCTGAGTCAAATGGCATGATTTGGTATTCGACGACGATTTCAAATATTTGTGCCCGGCAGGACGATGGGCGAATCACTTTAAAATCAAAAGCAGAAGGCAAAGTTGAAGATCCTGAAATTTGCGAAAAATACTATAAAAATCCTTTTGCATACAGATGGTCAGCGGCGCGGGCAGGGTTGGCGACTTGGATTTTACGTGAAGAGTCTTTTGATAAGGATTTTTCATCGGAAGAAACCAGTGTGCAAATCATTCCCCATTTGAGACCGATGCATAAACCATTTGGTTTTAAGTTGCCTGCGCGGGAAACTGTACAAGAGCCAAGTCAACTTTATTTCTCAACATTGAAACAATGGGAGAATTCTAAAGTTGAATTTTGGCAAAGAAATGATTTGGGTTTTAATGCGATTACTGGTCTTGGAACAAAAACTGTTAATCGAAATTTAGCTTTTTCAAGATTGCGAGATGCGGTCAATCGCCACACGGATTGGTATAATTCAGGATATGACGATGGTTTGGGACTAAGGCGCGACGAGGCCTATTCGCCATTTGTAGCCAGTAGCTATGAAATGAGTGCTTCAGATGGTTTCACATCTCCTGGTGTTACTGTGCAGTCGCCGAGTGATGGCTGCAAGCACTGGATGTTTGTTTTTAAATTAAAATTAGATCAATGGTATAACACTTTATCGATTCAGCAAAAAAAACCTATTAATTTTGATCGCCACTGGCTAGATGAAACAAGTTTTGGAACTAATAGCATGGCAGATAGTGAAAGAGCATTAGACCGCATGGGTACGGCTTTAGAAGGCGAAATGGATTCAATTTTATATTTGCATAACATCACGAACTACGATGAAGTAAATGCCAAGTGCGGCGCTGAATATATGGAGTAGCTGTAAAAAGTTATGAATAAAATTATGAAAAAGAAATTCAATTTGTATTTTAAATTATTTTTATTTTTCGTTGTTATGCCGATTGCAGTTATTGGATCTTTTTATGCTTTAGACCAAACTGGTTTTTTTAATATTAGTCATGTCGAACTTGAATTAAAAACATCTCATGACCAAAAAAACTTTGCTTACCCGTATCTTGAGGAGTTGAGTGGCAAACTGGCTGTCTATCAGGGTGAATCTTTGTGGCAATTTTCATTAAGTTCAATTTCAGAAATTTTAAAAAAAGAAAAATGGGTCAAAGATTTTAGAATCAGCAGATCTTGGCCATCAACTTTAGTTATTGAAGTCGAACCACATATTTTAAGTTATCTTTTAGTAAATCCTGTACGACTTCTGCAAGGTTTTGTTAAGCCCGTCACTGAAGATGGTGAAATTTTATCTGAAATTGATACTCGTCAAGCGCCACCCTTGGCTTTATTGAAAGGTGATGTGTTTGTTCGCGATGTGCAGAAGCGAAAAAAAGCGATCGAATTGATTAAATCTTTACCGGCTGACGGAAAAATGAGTCACAAATTAGTTTCTGAAGTTGGCTATGACGCCAGAGAAGGTTACTGGGTTGAAGTGATTCAATCACAAATGAAAATTAAATTAGGCGAAGATCAATTCGCTGTTAAAGCGGCTCGTGTTTCTCAGGTGATGGACTATTTAGAAAAGCGTGACCTTAAAGCACGCGTCATAGATGCAAATCTTTCAAAGAAAGTTCTTGTCAGGTTGCGGCAGAATCCATAAGCTTATTATAAGGACGATAGTCTGGATGACAATTGTCTAATCGTTAGGTCGCGGGGTAAGCCTCGTTTGGCCTACAAGCTTAAGGATGGGCTAGATGATGAGTGCTGCAAAAAATAATGGACCTATATTAGCGTCTTTAGACATCGGATCTTCAGCAGTTAAACTTGTGATGTCGCAAGTGAATCAAGAACAAAAATTAGAAGTTATCGGAGTCGGAATATCGCCGAACTCAGGATTAAAACAGGGTGTTGTTGTCAATATTGAATCAACAACAGAATGCATTCGTAAAGCCAAAGAAGAAGCTGAATTAATGTCAGGATCAAAAGTCCACGATGTGTGGGTTTCGGTCAGCGGAACACATATCCAATCTTTTGATTCTAAGGGCATGGTTGCAATTAAAAACAAAGAAGTTAGCCAATCAGATATTGACCGCGTGATTGAAGCCGCTAAAGCTATTGTTATTCCAGCAGATCGCACAGTTTTACATGTTATACCTCGTGAATTTAAAATTGATCAACAAGACGGGATCACTGATCCAATCGGTATGACGGGTGTTCGTTTAGAGGCTAACGTTCACATCGTGACTGCTAGTCAATCTGCACTTTCAAATTTAACAAAATGTATCGAAAAAGCTGGGCTAAAAGTGGCTAGTTTAGTTTTAGACCAAGTTGCGATTGGCCGCTCAGTCATTAGTACTGATGAAAAAAACTTGGGTGTGTGTATCGCTGATTTAGGTGGTGGTTCGTGCAAGCTAGCTTACATCATTAACGGGAGCTTAGCCCATACAGCAATTTTATCAGTCGGTGGCATGCATTTTACACAAGACGTGGCTATTGGCTTAAGAACACCGCAAGTTTCTGCAGAACAATTGAAAAAGAAATTTGGCTGCGCGCTAGCTACTCTAGTTGATGACCATGAAACAATTGATGTTGAAGGTGTAGGTGGAAGAAAAGCTAGAACTGTCGCTAAAAAAGAACTAGCGCATATTATCGAAGCCCGTGCTGAAGAATGTTTAAATATGATTGCTCATGATATTAAAATAAGTGGATTACAGCCTTTAATGGGATCGGGTCTTGTGATGACTGGCGGAGCTAGTCAGCTTGATGGTTTGATTGAAATGGGTGAATTTATTTTTGATTTACCTCTTCGCCGTGGTTATCCAGCACTTGTCGGCGGGTTAAAAGACGTTGTTAAAGGCGGAGAATTCGCAACAGCTGTCGGGCTATTATTTTACGCTTTAGAAATTAAAAAAGACTACTATGCAAATTTGAATTATTCAGGATCACAAAATAGTTTAAGTAGCTATGTGATGAGTGATGCCATGTCAGATTCCTTAGGGGATATGACAGCTAAAGTTAAAAAGTTTTTTACAGAATTATTTTGATAATTATTTTATAGCTATTTTAATAGTTTTATTAACGAAGAATTTTACATCAAGGGGGAAGCATGTTTGAGTTAGAAGAAAATATTAATATTGGTGCAAATATTAAAGTTATTGGTATCGGTGGCGGAGGAAGCAATGCTGTCACAACAATGATCGAAGGCGGAATGGCTGGAGTTGAATTTGTTGTTGCAAACACAGATATTCAAGCTCTTAACTCAAGCAAAGCTGGCCATAAAATTCAATTAGGTATGGATTTAACAAAAGGTCTTGGCGCTGGCGCTAATCCAGATGTTGGACGTCGAAGTGCGATCGAATCTTACAATCACATTGTTGAACAACTTAAAGGTTCAGACATGGTATTTGTGACTGCGGGTATGGGCG
>JAYSQO010000099.1:0-22933 GCA_043721535.1 Bdellovibrio sp.
ATAATGCATGGTTTAATTTTACGCAGCTAACAATAAGCTTGTTATTTAGATTATGTTTTGAAATTCATCAGACAATTCAAATTGATGTATTCGGTCTAACCAATTGAATTCTATAAATTGAGCGCGCAAAGCTATTTTGTTGTCAGCCCATGTTATTTGACTGCCATACATTTCATCGCCCAAAATAGCAGCTTGAATAAAACTCATTTGTGATCTGATTTGATGAGTCCGTCCAGTCATTAAATTGATTTTAATCCAACTGTATTCAGAGAACTTTTTTTGCTGTTCAATTTTCAATTCACACAAATCCCACTCTTCATGAAACACGTCAGACACTTTTTTAGGTGCCCGCGGAGATGGTTCCATGTAATGAATATGATGCGTTGGTAAATCAAATGTCGATTCAACTAAGGCGACATATTTTTTGGTGATCAGTTTTTGTTGCAGTTGTTTGTTAAATGAATTTACAAAATAAGAATTTTTTCCGTACACGATGAGACCTTCAGTTAAAGTATCTAATCTATGTGTAATAAGTAGTTGTGAATTGATCGCTTTTGAAAACTGTGTCAACGAATTTTCAATTTTATTATCAACAGACGGGTGGCTGGGTAATCCAGCTGGTTTATTCGCAATCAAAAAATCTTGATTTTCAAAAACGATCAGGCTTCGCCAATCGTAGTCGGTGAAATATCTGCGCGGTTTTGTGTGCACACGAACTTGTGAATTTTCAGTGATATCTTGATTGATAGAAATTAATCTTTGATTATTAACGTAAACAGAACCCAGTTGGATTAAAAATTGAATTTCAGTTTCTGGTAGCGCAATAACATCGCTGATTAAAGAGACAGCGCAGGCCGTCTTTGGACTAGTAAAGTGTTTAACGCCGTATTCAAAACCCTGTGAAGCAACAGAAGTAAGCATAAGATTCATAACGCCACTACATAGCACAGTGTGGCTAGTTGCTTCAAGCTCTTAACATCTGAATTTTTTAGCCTCATAGTAGTAGCTCATGATTCAAGAAACCATCCAATGTCTATTTGATCACACTGACAAACTCACTTGTTTGATACCGTATGCGTATGAACCAATGTGGGTTTATTTTTTTCTGGTGACGATGATGTTGTTATCAGCTGTGGGATTGCCGCTTCCTGAAGAAGTCACATTGGTCAGTATTGGTATTTTAGCGTACATGGGTGCAAATCCTGATAAATATCCGCCGCCATTTCCAGGGGCTCCATTTGTTCACCCAACAACAGCGGCTATCGTGGCTTTTTTTGCTGTCTATTGTTCTGATTTTTTAATTTATTCGATCGGTCGTTTTTTCGGAAATCGGGTTTTTCAATGGGGTCCAGTTAAAAAATTCATCACTGCAGAAACCAGAATTAAAATCGAAGTATGGACCCGAAAATACGGTTCATTAGCGTGCGGTATTTTTAGATTTACTCCGGGGTTAAGATTCCCAGGGCATTTGGCTCGTGGCATGGTAAAATTTCCGGCGTGGAAATTTGGTCTCGTTGATGGAATTGCGGCTCTTGTATCAGTGCCCACGCAAATTTTGATCCTAGCCCACTATGGTGAACCGATCATAGGTGCATTAAAGAAATTTAAATTTGTTTTTCTAGTTATCCTGTTAATTATCTGTATTTTCTATGTTTATAGAAAAATAACCTTACGAAGCCGAAGCCAAGCGTAAATCAGACTCGGTCAATTCAAAATCAATTTTCAAACCGGTCGCATGCTTTGGCGACTGCTCAGAAGCCTCTGGCCAGAAAACTTTATCGTAACCATGGGTTAAAGCATAAAGCTCTTCACGGACTCTGAATAATAATCCTGCCGGTGTTCCCAGTAGCCAATCCATTTGAACTTGGTGTAATTTATTTTCTAATTCGGTATTTGAATATTTTGATAAATAATCTTGAGGCAAGCTATCAACTAAAACGCACGCATTATGGTTGTATTGTTCAAAAGCTCTTTGCATTGGATTAACGAATAACTTTTCAATGCGAATATCTTTATCTTTATCTTTATCTTTATCTTTATCTTTATCTTTATGATCAATAAACGGTGTTGATAGTTTTTTAAACTGCCAATAAACCAAAGCATCGTTAGTTGTAAAATCAGCTTTGGGTAAATAATCAGAAATAGAATCACACTTAACAGATTCAAAAGCTGTATCATCAACTTGTGAATTGTGATCAATAGCCACAAGTGAACGTAAGTGAAATAAAAATGAATAAAATGAATTTAAGTGATCGATGGCTTTTTCTGAAAGCTGCAGTTTTGTATTGTAAATCATAGCAGATCCGATCTCAGTTTCTAAAACAGATATTATATCAATGGCTTGCGAAAGTTTATTCAGGTCAAAATTCACATCAAAATTTAAGCCATTCCAAAAGCTAAACCATTGATCTTCAAACTGGGCTGCATTAGGTGTGGTTTTTTTTGGATTTAAAAGTTTTTCACTAGCTAGACGATGGGCTGAGTTTTTGTATAACGCTGCATAAGGGCAGAATGTCTCAATCGCTTTCAAAATAAATTTTTGATCAGGTAGAGCTGTTTTTTTAAAGCCGATTAATTTTAAAAATTGAAGGCCCACAATTGAATCGGTCATAAATTTAAAATGTTTTTCTGATGAAGAAATATTTTTTGATGAACTTTGTTTAATCGAATGAAGACTGACTGGTTTTAAAACACAACCTGCAGTTGTCTCAATTTCAAAGCTCATTTTTAAAGTATGTAAATTCATGTTCTCTCCGCATATTTCTCATGTTTTAATAGACCAAGTTCTTATCGGTTATTGGTGGTATCGAGTTAAATGAGTCTTTGTGTGCAGATATAAAACTTGATTTAAGTCCAGCCTTTGCTAGGTTTATTAAATGTACACCGATGCCCATACCCACTGGACTGACCTTAGAATGCCTAAGATTGACCATCTCAAAACAGATGCAATGATGCAGGCTATGGTCGCAAAAAACATCACATCGTTTATGGAAGCTGGTGTAAATCCTGAGGGTTGGCTCAGACAAATCGAATTGCAAAAAAAGTACCCTGAAAATTTTAAATTAGCTTTAGGATTGCATCCGTATTTTGTCGCAGAAAATGAAATCGCGATTTGTGAAGAAGCACTTGATCAATTGTCGCATCTTGTTCATTTGGCCAGTGGCATTGGTGAAACGGGTTTAGATTTTCGAGACCAATACACAAAAAAAATAGACGAAGACGATCTCGTCAACCAGCAAATTTTATTTTTTGAAAATCAAATTCAATTAGCGATTCAATGTCATAAGCCTTTAGTTTTACACGTCGTTAAAGCCCATCAAGACGCTTTAAAAATTCTAAAATTGTGGGATGCGCATCAAGTGGGTGGTATGGTGCATGCGTTTAATAGTTCTTTTGAAATAGCTAAAAAATATATGGATCTTGGCTTTATGATCTCTGTAGGCGGGGCGATAACATACCCGAAAAATAAAAACCTTATCGATGCCGTGAAAAAAATTCCACTTGAAAGTTTACTGATCGAGAGCGATGCGCCCGATCAACCTCCGTTAGGGCATGATCAAACTGATGGAGACAACCAGCTAAACAGCTCATTATCTGTGCTAAAAGTAGCGGCACGGATAGCCGAAATCAAAGGTATTGCTGTTGAAGTTGTAGCAAGCCAAACCACAGAAAATTTTAAAACTCTTTTCAGATAATACAAACTTTGATACAAGTCTTGAAATGAAAAACACTCAAGAACAAACTCAAGAAAACACTCAAGCAAATCCAGTCATAAACTCAAATAATCTACGATCAGGTTTTACTGAAAATAATTACGTTCTTCACCGTCGTTTTGATCGCATGGGAAGACTTGTGGGCGATGATGTGATGAAAAAACTTTTTAACACCCACGTGATGATTTTAGGTTTAGGCGGAGTCGGTTCATGGGCAGCTGAATCAATCGCTAGATCAGGTGTAGGTAAAATCACGATTGTTGATTTTGATGAAATTTGCATTACCAATGCCAATAGACAATTGCATGCGTTGCAAGGTCTTGTAGGCCATAAAAAAGCAGTTGTGATGGCCGATAGACTTAAAAAAATTAATCCCCAAGCAGAAATTATTGCGATTTCAAAATTTTACGATAAAAACACATCCGATGAGATTTTAGGTGCGAATCCAGATTACATTATGGATGCGATTGACAACTTAACGGCTAAATCATTTTTAATTAATGAATGCAAAAATAAAAATATTAAAGTCATTACTAGTACGGGCGCATCAGCACGCGTTGACCCCACAAAAATAAAAATTGCGGACCTTGCGCACACGCAAGTTGATCCACTAGCGCACGCGCTTCGTAAAATTCTTCGTCAAGAATACGGATTTCCGCAAGGGCAAAACAAAAGTAATAATAAAAAAGATAAAGCTTTTGATATTCAATGTGTTTATTCAAATGAACAGCCAATGGCACCAGTTGAATTAAAATATGATAACGGCGAGGGCTTCAAATGCGTCTGTCCACAAGGGGAAATTGATCCGCATTCATGTTTACACCGCAGTGTGATTTACGGCACAGCTAGTTTTGTGACCGGAGCTTTTGGTTTAACCATGGCCTCTTGGGTTGTTCAAAACGTTATGAGTTCTGTTGCGCAAACAGCTGCAAGCCAAACAGCACTAAATCAAAAAGAGATGGTTTAACATGAGCTTAGTGATCTTTTTTGGCATGGCTTTATGTATTTTTACATTAGGGGTCGTCATAGTATCGATCACTTTGTACAGATGGTATAAACTGAAAGCCGATAATAAGGAGTTACCATCATGGATTCGAACGAGACAGGCAAGCAATCAAGCAGACAAAACCGTTTTAAATCAATCACCCAAAAATTAACTTTAGGTTATTCTTTGGCCAGAACATCTGTTTTTGCGGTTCAAGGTATGGTTCTTCCATGGATCGATTTTTTAGCCACAGGAAATCGCAGAAAATCTCCGGTGAATTACTCGGAACATTTAAAAATAGCATTACCAAAAATTCAAAATTTATTAGCAAAAGACGCCGAAAATATTGCAAATGGGTTATACCCAATTCAAGTTTTATCTCCTGAAAGCCCATTGAAACACACTTTGCGTATGCCAAGAATCATTTTGGACGCTTTAAAATCAGCGCGACGTCGCGATAAAAAAGAAAATAAAGAATTTGACCAAAAAGCTAACGAATACTTAGAAGGTCTGCCAGATTACTATAAAAGAAATTTTCATTTTCAAACCAGTGGTTATTTGGGTGATGAATCGGCAGAACTTTACAATCATCAAGTCGAAATTTTATTTAGTGGTGCTGCGGACGCCATGAGACGTCTCATGATTGCGCCTCTGAAAATTCATTTACAAAGTTTAGGTCTTCCTCAAGATGGTGCGGGTTTAAAGTTTTTAGAAATTGGTGCGGGAACTGGTGGCCTAACAAAATCAATGGCGCAAGCGTTTCCGAAAGCACAAATCACCTGCCTTGATTTAAGTGCCGTGTATTTGGCGAAAGCCAAAGAAAATTTAAAAGATTTTCCGCGCGTTGATTTCGTTCAACAGGCCGGTGAAAAAACAACTTTTAAAGATCTAACATTTGATGCTGTTTACAGCTGCTTTATGTTTCATGAATTGCCAATCGAAATTCGCAAAGAAATGATCGCAGAAAGTTCACGGCTGCTGAAAACCAACGGTTTTATGGGGATTGTGGATTCTCTTCAAGAAAATGATGATGCCGAATTTCAATGGGCGCTTGAACAATTTCCTCAGGATTTTCACGAACCCTTTTACAAAAACTACACACAGAATCCTTTAGAAGATCTGATGTCTGCCGCAGGCCTAAAAAATGTGCAATCAGAGATTGGTTTTTTGTCTAAAGTAGTAAGCTCAATAAAAATTTAATCCTTATGCTTGAAGTTAGAGAATGTTTTCTGTAAGTTTCCCACTGCAAAGTCGAAGGGATACATTCATGACAATTACTCAATTTATTGATCACAATTACAGACACTTTAATGCGGCCGCTTTAAAAGATGCAGCTGTTGGTTATAAAAAACATATCGATCAAGGTGGGCAAATGCTTGTCACACTTGCGGGCGCCATGAGCTCTGCAGAATTAGGTTTAACATTAGCTGAAATGATCCGCGCTGGAAAAGTTCACGCGATTTCTTGTACTGGTGCTAACTTAGAAGAAGATATTTACAACTTAGTTGCACACGATCATTACGTACGTATTCCAAACTACCGTGATTTAACTCCGGAAGACGAACAAAAACTTTTAGAAAAACATTTAAATCGCGTCACTGACACTTGCATTCCAGAAGAAGAAGCCATCCGCCGTATTGAAGCAGTTATTTTTGAAGAATGGACTAACGCTGATAAAAAAGGTGAAAGTTATTTTCCACATGAATTTATGTATAAAATCTTATTAAGTGGAAAATTAAAACAACACTACCAAATTGATCCGAAAGATTCTTGGTTGTTAGCTGCTGCTGAAAAAAATCTTCCGATGGTTGTTCCAGGTTGGGAAGATTCAACAACAGGAAATATTTTTGCAGGTCACGTGATCAAAGGTAATATCAAAAACGTTCACACTGTTAAATCAGGAATTCAGTACATGACTTACTGGGCTGATTGGTACATGAAAACAGCGACTAAAAAACAAGTTGGCTTTTTTCAAATCGGTGGCGGTATTGCAGGTGATTTCCCAATTTGTGTTGTGCCGATGTTATCGCAAGATTTAGAACACGACAATGTTCCATTATGGAGTTATTTCTGCCAAATCAGTGATTCAACAACATCATACGGTTCTTATTCTGGGGCTGTGCCGAACGAAAAAATCACTTGGGGTAAATTAGCGATCGATACACCAAAGTATATCGTTGAAAGTGATGCTTCTATAGTTGCGCCTTTAATGTTTTATTATATACTTGGAAAGTAACTAAGGTAAGACTGTAGGACCACGGGCTTCGTAGGGACTACAGCGCTTGCTCGAAATCAGATGTTTGAGCAAGTTTTCCATTTTCAGTTTGAATTGATTTCTGTGTTAATGCTCTTAAAGCTTCGCTTTCACTTAAAAATCTGATTTCACCAAAAGATAATTTTAGATTAGTTTCAGATAATGAAATCACTTTCATTGTTGTGACTATTCTATTTTCTTTAAGTAATACAAAGTAAGCTTCATTATTTGTATCGGTGTATAAAGTAATGTAGTAATTTGAATTATCGCCTGTGTAAAACTGTGAAATTCTTTTTTTAAAATTTGCTACTGATGACTTCATCAAATCATTAAATTTATGATCAAGGTCATTATCTAAACTTGATTTGTGGGGTACAATTTGCGTGATCAATTCTTGTTGGCCGATTTGTAATGACATCGAAGCAGGGAATTCAAATAGACGTAATTCATCTGCAAGATGGTCAGAACCAGTTTTAAACTGGTTTAATGTAACAACAGCAATCATCAACAAGACCGCTGTAACTATATTAAATGGTGTATTTGTTTTCATGCCTTAAGTCTCCAAAGCCTTTTAATTACAATATTTAGACCAGGCTAAAGCTTATAGGCTCAATATGAGACGGCCTGTCTAACTAGTTTTTAGACAGTCATCAAAAATTGTCACTTTTTGAGATTAATTTTTAAAATCGGTTTTATGGCGAATAGGGTAGTCTTGGCGGGTATCGGCTTTGCTCTTTAACTTGATGTTAGAAATATATAAGTTAACCAAAGGACTTCTTATGAAAAAAATGACGTCAGTATTATTAGGGCTATCTTTAATCACAACTTCAGCGATCGCAGGTCAACACCATATAACAGCTGATTCTTCGGGTCGTGAATACTATTCAATGCCACAAGATGTACAGGCATCTAAAAAAATAAGTATTTCTGTTGGTAGTGAAATCGTTCAACTTGAAATGTTAGCTAGCGGCAAAATTAATTTATTATTCGTGGGCGAACACAAATTTAAAGCCGAATTTAAAAAAGATATTTTAGGTCAACCAAATATGTTAGTAGCACAAACAAATAGACACAGCGTGATTTTATCTTACGGTGCTGGTTTAAAAGAAGTTGGTGGAATTCAAGGTATCTTAGATCACATGATTGATTTAGGTGTTGATGTAAATCATAAATATTTATCAATGATGACTGATAAAAATGATGATTTAGCTTTGGTTGTGATGAATAAGAAAAGTCAAATTCTCGGCGTTCAAACTTTAAATTTATCAAATTAAATTAAATAGCTAAGACTTCAGTAATTTCCGGTATCGCTTGTCGCATGCGAACTTCGATACCGTCTTTTAACGTGGCTTGTGAGCTGGGGCATCCGTTACATGCGCCTTTCATCTGAATATATAATTTCGAATCTTCATATTTACTAAACACCACATCGCCGCCGTCTAAAGCCACAATCGGTCTAATTTCATCTTGAATGACTTTTTTTATTTGCTTAACGATTGGGCTATCATTTTCATTAATATTTGGATCTATTGTTTTCTCAACAATCACTGCTGTTCCTGATGAAACATGCTCTGCTAATAAACCAGAAAGTGGATTTGCTAGGACTTGCCATTCAACCCAGTCTTGCTTTGTGATCGTGACAAAATTTTCACCAATAAAAACAGCAGAAACCCACGGAAAGCCAAAAACTTTAGCAGCTAACGGTGAAGTGTCAGTTGATTCCACATTAGGGAAGTCATGCTGACCACTGCAAATTTTTGCAGAAAAATTAAATTTCATAGTGGCTGGATTCGGCGTGTTTTCAGACGTTACTTTATAGGTTGCTTGCATGAGTGATTTTTATCAGGCGTGTTAGATAAATTCAATTGTTAAATTAGCAGCTAAATTCATTGCAAAGTTTACAGCTAACATCTACTTTCTTTCGGGTGGCTGGCACCTTTTGACTCAACTGGTCTAAAGGTGCCAGCCACCTTACAAAGGAGAAACTATGACCCCTCGGGTACGTGAAATTTTAAGTTGGTATGGTGCTGAAAACGTTGGTGTATTAACCAATATGGCCCGCATGTTAAACCATGGTAAATTAGCCGGAACGGGTAAATTAGTTATTCTGCCTGTTGACCAAGGCTTCGAGCATGGACCAGCAAGAACTTTTGCAAAAAATCCAGATGGTTATGATCCGTCTTACCATTTTGAATTAGCCATTGAATCAGGTTGTAATGCCTACGCAGCCCCATTAGGAGCCATGGAAATGTGCGCGCGTGATTACGCTGGCGAAATTCCTTTAATTTTAAAAATTAATAATTCAGATGTTCTTTACGGATCAAAAGCTCCAATTTCGGCGCTAACATCATCGGTTGATGATGCTTTACGATTAGGCTGTGCCGGTATTGGTTTTACAATATACCCAGGGTCGGCTCATCGTAAACAAATGTATGAAGAAATCGCTGAAGCAACTCGCCAAGCGAAAAAAGCAGGCCTTGCTGTAGTGATGTGGGCTTACGCTCGTGGTGAAGGTTTATCAAAAGACGGTGAAACTGGAATCGATGTTATCGCGTACTCTGCGCACATTGCTGCGCAATTGGGTGCCAATATCATTAAGGTAAAACCACCAACAGCATTTTTAGAACAAGCTGAAGCTAAAAAAGTTTACGAAGCTCAAGGCATAAAAGTTGGAACAATGGTTGAACGTATTCGCCATGTGGTGCAATCGTCTTTCAACGGAAAACGCATTGTGATTTTCTCTGGTGGAGACGCAAAGGCTACGTCGGATTTACTAGAAGAAGTAAAACAAATCGCACAGGGCGGTGGTTTTGGTTCGATCATGGGAAGAAATGCTTTTCAACGTCCGAAGAAAGAATCCATTGAGTTATTACATAACGTGATGGAAGCTTTTGCAGGAAAGTCTTTAAAATAATTTTTTTATAGCAAATTAACAGAGGTTCAATATGTCAGATGTTCACGATAATCCGATTAAAGCAGAAAAAAGAAAAAAACTTCATGCTTTAAAAGAAAAGGGTATTAATCCTTTTCCATATTCGTTTGATCAAACTGTACATGTTGAAACTCTTGTAAAAGATTATGCGAACCTCGTCGCGGGCGAGAAAAAAACTGAAACAATGTTTCGTATTGCCGGTAGGCTTATGACTTTACGAGCAATGGGTAAAGCCAGTTTTTTTAATATTCAAGATCAAACAGGATCTTTGCAGTGTTACATAAAAATTGAAGAACAAACAGAACAGGACCGCGAAAGTTTTAACTTGATCGATCTTGGTGATATCGTCGGTCTTGAGGGTTATATTTTTAAATCACAAAAAGGTGAATTATCACTTTATGTTCAAAAATTTCAAATCCTGACTAAAACATTAGAACCTTTACCTGAAAAATTTCATGGCATTCAAGATGTTGAAATTAAATACCGTCATCGTCATTTAGATCTGATTTCAGATCCTGAATCACGAAAAGTTTTTGTAACTAGAACTAAAATAATCAAAGCCATTAAAAAGTTTTTAGATGACCGTGGTTTCATGGAAGTTGAAACACCAGTATTGCAGCCTTTATACGGTGGTGCAGCGGCAAAGCCATTTACGACTCATCACCGGGCGCTTGATATGCAGCTGTATATGAAGATCTCACCAGAACTTTATTTAAAAAGATTAATTGTTGGTGGTTTTGAAAAAGTTTATGAAATCGGTAAAAACTTTCGTAATGAAGGGATTGATCGCACGCATAATCCAGAATTTACCATGCTTGAATTTTACGAAGCCTATACTGATTACAATTATCAAATGAAACAGTTTGAGGAATTAATCGCCGGTGTTTGTAAAGAAATTCACGGGACTACTAAGATCACTTATCAAGAAAAAGAAGTTGATTTTACTCCACCCTGGGCAAGATTAACTGTGATTGATGGAATTAAAATTCACGCAAAAATTAATCCAGACAGTGTTGCTGAATTAGATAAGTATTTAAAAGAAAATGCGGATAAGCCATTAAAACTAGATAAGTTATCAATTGGCGAAAAACAAATGAAAGTTTTTGAAATCGCAGCAGAGCCCCATTTATGGCAGCCAACGTTTGTGATGGATCATCCGGTAGAAATTTCGCCATTAACAAAAATTCATCGTGGTAATTCAAAATTAGTTGAACGCTTTGAACCCTTCGCAGCGTGCATGGAAATCGGTAATTCCTATTCAGAATTAAATGATCCAGAAGAACAGCGCAGTCGACTTAAAGAACAGGAAGCTAATCGCAGTCATGATGAAGAGGCCCACCCTATGGATGAAGATTTCTTACACGCGATCGAAACAGGAATGCCGCCAACAGGTGGCGTGGGTATCGGTATCGAACGTATTGTGATGTTATTAACTGACCGTGCAAGTATTCGCGATATTTTATTTTTCCCAACGATGAAGATTATAAATAATAAATAATGATTAAAATAAAATTTTTCATTTTATTTAGTTTAGTTATTTTTGGCTGTCAGCAAAAGCCAACACGTGTTAGCGAAGAATCAGCGCAAGTGTTTGATTCTCGGGTTGTATTGATAGATACACGCTCGGCACTCAATTACGAATCTTTTCACATAGAAGGCTCTGAAAACCTATTAGTTGATGATTTTTTAATTCTAAAAAATCCAAAGTCGAAAGCCAGAATCTTTGATCCAGATTTAGCACAAACTGTCGAACGTTTGGCCCACAAAGGGATTCATCCTTCAAAGTTTGTGATGTTGATCGGGGATAAAGAAGATTCGATTGAAAATAAAAAATGGAAATGGCTTTTAAGTTATTTAGAGATTTCACAAATCAAAACGATTTCAATCGACGAAGTTCGTAAAATGAAAAACCCGAAATGGAAAAAAGCCGATCGTATGCCTTCTTGGAAATTACTCACCAGCGAAGATTTTCAAAATGATTTGATCAAAAATAAAATCCCACGTTGTTTTTCTGTTAGGATCACAAAGTGGGATTCAAAAAGATGTTTCTAATTTCTTAAATTGAATATAAAAAAACTAAGGATGGTGATGACCGCCATTTTGTGGGCGTGTTAATTCAAACTGCGCTTGATACGGAACTTGCGCAATTAACACCGCATTACCTAAAGCATTGAAATAAAACTGCCATGTTGATGGTTGTGTGCTGACTTGGCAATAACGGTAGCCATCAGAAACTTGACCGTTCGTGCGATCGTAGATGTAAAGATCATTTCTGTTATAACCAACTGACGATTTCACTGCCACAGACATATGTGCACCATCATTTAAAAATACGCATGTTCCTGTGATCATCATCGCTTGTACATTAAAATTAAATCGCAAATGAAGTTGTAATCCACGGCCAATAATTGGATGAGTTGTAACCCATTCACCTTGAAGCATTTGCGCTGGTGTTGGATGCGGAGCAGGAGGGGCAGGTGAATCAACCGGTGGTGCGGGTTGTGGTGTGTTGTCGTCTGCAAAAGAAACAGATCCTATTAATAATGCGATAAAAATGAATGCTAATTTTCTTGTTTGTAACATAAGAACTCCATAGCGTTAAATGTGTTGCTCACGTTTAACGCTATGGAGTCCCCGACAGAGTGTCAATCAAATGAAGTTTAAAAAGACATTTATTTTACGCGGCGTCTAATTTGAAAAGCACTGAATACATGGCTTTCAGCATTTCTGGGTCATATTTATGCTTTAATTTTTCTTTCATCATATTTAATGCATCTACAGGACGCATTGGTACGTTGTAAGAACGCTGTGTTGTCATCGCATCATAAGTATCAGTTAGGGAAACAATTCTAGCAAATGGGTGAATTTCTTGGCCAGTAATATCTTGTGGATATCCGCCACCACCCCAGGATTCATGATGTTCGTAACAAGCAGCTTTAATGCCTTCAGTGATATTTTGATGTTCATTTAAAATTTTCAAACCATATTGTGGATGCATGCGCATTTGCGTCCATTCTGCATCATCAAGTGGTCCACGTTTACAAAGTATTTCTAATGAAACCATGCGCTTGCCGACATCATGAAACAAAGATCCTAAGCCTAAATCTTCCATTGTGGCTTTATCGAAACCTAATGCTTGGCCTAAACCTAAAGAATAAATACTCACATCAAAAGAATGATTGTAAGTGTAAAAATCATGACCTGATAAACTGATTAAATTACCGATTGATTCCGGAGCATTCTCCATGAACGTTAATAAATCTTTAATCACTGGTCGGGTGTCTTCGATCGCTTGACCCACATCTGGATTTTCAAATAAATCTTCTAAAATCGCAATCGAGCTTTCGCGTAAGATATTGGCTTTCTCAACATTGCTGATTGTGCTAGAATTCATCGAAGCTTTAACATAATTGCGGTAAGTGTCTTTGTCTTTGTTATCAACAAAAAACGATTCGCCCGTGTCTTTTTCATGAAGTGAAACTATTTTTTCGGACTTTATTTTATCACCTTGTTTTATGTATTGAATCATTTTTTGATCCAGATAGATAAAAATATCAAATGGAAGTTCTTCGCTTGGACGAATAGTCAATAACCTGATGCGGAAATAGCCAGAGGAATTTATGTATAAACTCATACTTTCTTTTCGGCATTCTTTGACAAAAGTTTTATCCTGAACCACAGTTTAATTGGTTATGGCATTAAATCTAGACACTGATATTCAATATTTAAAAGGAGTTGGCCCAAAGCTTGGGTCGCTGCTGTCTCGAAATGGGATATCCACAGTTAAGGATTTATTGAATAACTACCCAAGGGCTTACGAAGATCGCAGAGCGGCCCGAAACATAGCTTCGCTGAAAGAAAACGATGTGGTCAGTCTTAAAGCCTATGTGGCCAGTGTTTCGTCATACGCTATGGGGAAATCCTCACGAAAAATTTATGACTTGCTGATCAGGGATAATTCTGGCCAAATACGTTGTAAATTTTTTCGAACTCCTTACAAGGGTTATTTTGAAAGATTTAAACCTCAGCAAGAAATTCGCGTGATTGGTAAAATCACGAATTACCGCGGAAAGCTTGAATTCCATCATCCTGATTTAAAAGACATTGAACCTGACGAAGACATGACAGATCAGCTGATTCCTATTTATGTTGAAATCGAAGGTTTAAGTACAACTAAAATGGATAAACTAGTGCAATCAGCTTTAGTGCAACTGAAAGAATGGCCCGAAGAAAAATTTTCAACTGATTTAAGAACTAAATATAATTTAATTCCTAATAAAAAAGCGATTTATGAATTACATAAACCTGACGTGGTCGAAGCGCAATTATTTAATGAATTAAAAACGCCGGCTCATAGACGAATCATTTTTGAAGAATTTTTTTGGTTAGAACTCTATTTAGCCTCTAAAAAAACAGGGCTTAAAAACGAAAAAGGTTTTTTGATTGAAAATCAAAACATTTTAACAAACAAACTTGAAAAATCATTATCATTCAAATTAACTAATGCGCAAAAAAAATCGTTTGCTGAAGTCCAAAAAGATTTATCATCAGGTAAACCTATGAATAGACTTGTTCAAGGTGATGTCGGTTCGGGTAAAACATTAGTTAGCTTTTTGGCTGCTGTATACGCTTTTGAAAGCGGATATCAAACCTGTTTGATGGCGCCCACAGAAATTTTAGCAGAACAGCATTACAAGAACGCGACTGATAGATTAGCACCCTTAGGTTTAAAAATTGGAATGCTGACAGGTAAAACAAAAGCTAAAGACCGAAAAGAATTATTAGAAAAACTCATTCAAGGCGAAATTGATTTTTTAATTGGTACACATGCGCTGATTGAAGACTGGGTGCAATTTAAAAAATTAGCTTTAGTCATCATTGATGAACAACATCGCTTTGGCGTGGCCCAGCGTGGGTATCTAAAAGTCAAAGGCGAAAAGACACCACACTTTTTGGTAATGACAGCCACACCGATCCCACGAACATTGGCCATGACTGTGTACGGTGATTTAGATGTTTCACTTATAAATGAAATGCCAGTGGGCCGCATGCCCATTCAAACACGCGTGATCACCGATTCCAAACGGCAACAGGCCATGAATTTTATGGCCGAACAAGTTGAAAAACGCAGACAGTGCTACATTGTTTATCCGTTAGTGGAAGAAAGTGAAAAAATAGATTTAAAAAATGCCACTGATGAATTTGAAAAACTAAAAAATCAATTTCCAAAAGTTAAATTTGGATTATTACACGGTAAAATGAAATCTGTCGAAAAAGATGAGATCATGGATCAATTCCGAAAACATGAAATCGATGTTTTGGTTTCCACAACTGTGATTGAAGTGGGCGTTGATGTGGCGAACGCCAATTTAATGATTATCGAACACGCTGAACGTTTTGGATTATCGCAGCTGCATCAACTTCGTGGACGTGTCGGGCGCGGGGAACATAAATCATTTTGCGTGATGATTATGGGCTACGCCATCAGCCAAGAAACTAGAGACCGCGTGCAATTTATGGAAAAAACCAATGATGGTTTCAAGATTGCCGAATATGATTTAGAAATCCGTGGCCCCGGTGAATTTATGGGGGCAAAACAATCAGGCCTTGCGGGCTTTAAATTAGCTAACTTGGTTCGCGATTTCGAATTGTTAGTTTTAGCCCGCGAAGCGGCTTTTGACATCTTGAAAAAAGATCCGAAGCTAACATTCCGTGATCACCAACATATTCGAGAAGAGCTACTTAAATCTTATGGGCCGAACGCTTTGGCTGGGGTAGGGTGAAAAAAATATGTGTTCAATTTTAGACACTTGCGATGAAATCCCACATCGACTAAATTTGACCCATGAAAACAATTCTATTTTTAATCGTATTTCCGATGATGTCTTTAGCTCAAGTTGACCTGCCAACAGATCGATTAGCTGAGCCATTAACATTTAAAGATGTTCAGCCTATTTTTGAAAAACGTTGTGCAAATTGCCACGGTCACGCTGCTACTGGAGCTTTGTTTATTGATTTCACAAATTACGAAGTTGTTTTTGAAAAACGCGAAGAATTACATCTGCGCGTAGTTGAACTTAAAAATATGCCGATGTATTCGGCGATGCCACAAGCAGAACGTGATCTGATCGATCTATGGATTAGACAGGGCGCTAGTCAGTAAACCAGCGCAGCCGAATAGTTTTTATTTCCCTTTGCCCATAAATTCTTTGAAGTCATCAACAAGCTTTCTCCATGTCGATTTATACTGATTTGGAAAAGGTTTTATCTTAACTAACTGAGTGTACTCAGTTTTAAATTGAACTTCGTCTGTCATCATATCTTTAAAGTAATGAAAAAACCAATCCACATCGCGACTTATATCAAGACCTAATTGAGTGCGTCGGTATTTACCCGAATTCACGCTGAATTTTTCCGGAGTCGTAATATAAAATCTGAGATTTTTTTCAGCGTTGTATTGTGAATAATGATCCATCCACATCTCAACTGAAATTGGTTCGGAATGATTCGAATCGATCACCATCCAATTGTTGTCTCGTGTGTAAACCATTGTGGCCACATGAAATCCCCAATCGATATTTCCAGTTTTCATATGACCAACAGCCCATATTTTTTTAATCGATTCTTTTTGCAGACCTTTTTTGAGAAACATTAAATGGTAGTACATTGATCGGCCAAAACAATAGCCAATGCCTGCATCTGTTTTATCGTAATATGCGGTTTTAGAAGGATGGGCTGCTTTATTTTCATAGATTGATTGGTGAATTGCATTGGCTTCTTTAAAAGTTAAACTCTGACTGCGTTTAGGGCTGTAGTGGCCAGGCCTGTAGGCAATTAAGTCTTCAAGGGTTTTTCTATTCATAGAAGCTACGGTAGCCTCATCTTTACCCCTGACATCATAATACTGATGATCATAAAGATCGTAGGGTAAAGGCTTCAGCGCCATTGAATCACTAAACAAGTGCTCACAGCGTGGAGCACTTGCACGGAATTTACTGACATAAATGCTGCGACTATTAATAGGGTAGTTGTTAGTACGCTCTTCATAGCGATCTAAATCAGCAATATAAGGGCCTTATGAAAAATGACTGTAAGCGCCTAATTTTCAAAACAGCTTAAAGTTGTCGACCACGCTTTTGACACTGTGACACTTACTGTGACGTACAACGACAACTAATGGCAGGAAGTTTTTACACGCCGAATTTTATTTACATCCACATGCTCTAAAAATTTGCTGAATGGTGTCAAAAGTGATAGAACAGTGAAGTCGAGATTACTCCAAAAGAGGTGTTTACATGTCTAATTTCAAAGTTGGCGATCATGCAGTTTATCCAGGTCATGGCGTTGGTCGTATTGATAAGATTGAAATCAAAGAGATTTTAGGCGCAAAACATGAATTTTATTCTGTTCTTATTTTAGAAACAGGCATGAAAGTGATGATTCCTGCCTCTAATATCAAGTCAGTGGGCCTTAGACACCTGATTTCTAAAGAGGAAGGTTCGCAAGTTGTGACTATTCTTAAAGACAAAAACGTAAAAATTGATACTCAAACATGGAACCGCAGATACCGTGAATACACTGATAAAATTAAAACGGGTTCAGTTGTTGAGATCGCAGGTGTACTGCGTGATCTATATGTGCTTAAAAATGAAAAAGAGCTAAGCTTTGGCGAAAAGAAAATGCTTGAGACAGCTAGAAATTTACTAGTTAAAGAGCTGAACTTAGCCCCTGAAGTTCAAGAAATCGTGACGCAGGATCAAGATATTAAAGACATCTTTCAATAAACTGTACTTTTTTAAGTAAAACTGTACGGCCTCTAAAATTTAGGACAAAATAAAAACCGAGTCGAAATACTCGGTTTTTTTATTTGAGGAGTCCTATGTTATCGCAACCGTTACTTAATCCTTGTTTTACTGAAGTTCGCACACGGTTTGCGCCAAGCCCAACTGGTTTTTTACACGTTGGTGGCGCCAGATCAGCTTTGTTTAATTTACTTTTCGCCAAAAAAAATAACGGAAAATTTATTTTACGTATCGAAGACACTGATCAAGCTAGATCCACTGATGAATCTTTAAAGATGATGGTCTCAGACATGAAATGGCTTGGTCTTAATTGGGATGAAGGCGTTGACCCCGTCACACTTAAAGATATCGGCCCGTACGCGCCTTACAGACAATCTCAACGCTTAGACATTTATAAAAAAGTTGCTGATGAATTACTAGCTAGCGGTAAAGCTTTTTATTGTTTTATGACTGATACTGAAATCGATGCTGAACGGGAAAAAATAAAAGCTGTTAATCAAAATGCCCATGTTGAATCACCTTATGCGGATTGGACTTTAGTGCAAGCCGAAGCTGAAATGAAAACTACTGGCAAAAAACCAGTTGTCAGATTTAAGACAAAGCATTTACGTAAAGATTATATTTTAAATGACCTCATCAGAGGAGAAGTTAAATTTCCATCAGATATGGTTGGAGATTTTGTGTTGCTCAGATCAGACGGGATGCCTGTGTATAATTTTTGTTGTGTGGTCGATGATCACATGATGAAAATTTCCCATGTGCTGCGTGCTGAAGAGCATTTACCAAACACGCTTCGTCAGTTGATGATCTATGAGGCCATGAACTGGGCCCAGCCTCAGTTTGGTCATATTTCTTTAGTGCTTGATGAAGATCGTCAAAAATTATCTAAACGTAAAGGTGCTGTCGCCTGTGATAACTTTCGTCTTGAGGGCTATTTGCCATCAGCGATGAATAATTTTATGGCGCTAATGGGCTGGTCGCATCCCGAAGGTAAAGAAATTTTTGATTTAGATGAAATGATTAAATTATTTAGTTTAGAAAGATTAAATTCATCAGGTGCTGTGTTTGACCGTGTAAAACTAAAATGGACGAACGCACAACATTTACGTGCTTTAGATGATAAAATTTTATGGTCGATGATAAAAATTCATTTAGATGAAAAAGGTATTCATTATCATTCTGATGTGTCGTGGCAGCAAAAATCTGTAGAAGCATTCAAAATCAAAATGGAAGTTTTATCTGACGCGGTCGCATTATACACAAACTTAGATGATTCAAAATTTAAAATCACTGATGACTCGAAAGAAGCTTTATCATGGGAGCCCACAAAAAAAGTTCTAGCAGTTTGGAAAAGTCTAATCGAAAAACATCCCACTGAATCTTTCACAGAAGCTGACTTTATTAACATGGAAAACACAGTAAAGGCAGAAGCAGGAGTTAAAGGTAAAAATTTATTTATGCCTTTACGTGTGGCCGTGATTGGTCAACCCCATGGCACGGAAGTAAAACTTTTAGTCCCATTGATGTCTAAAAAAAGTTTACTTTATCGTGCAGATTTAGTTATAGGAAACAGTCATGCTTAAGATTTATAATTCACTGGGTAAAAAAATTGAAGACTTTAAACCCCTGAAGGCACCGCATGTCACAATGTATGTGTGTGGCCCAACGGTTTGGTCTTATTTACATGTGGGTAATTTCAGAGGCCCGGTTTTTTTTAATTTTGTGCGTAATTGGTTAGAACATTCAGGTTATCAAGTGAAGTATGCATTAAACTTTACTGATGTGGATGATAAAATTATTAATCGTGCTACGGAAGAAAAAAAGACGCCCCAAGAAGTTTCTGAATTTTATATTCAAGAGTACAAAAAAGATTTTGCAGACTTAGAACTTAAAGCTCATGATTATAATCCGAAAGTTTCAGATCATATGAACGATATTATTCAGATGATTGAAAAATTAATAGAAAACAATAAAGCCTATGTCGTAGATGGTGATGTTAATTATTCTATCGACAACTTCAAGGATTACGGAAAATTATCGGGGCGCAAAGTCGAAGATCTTAAAGTTGGTGTGCGTATTGATGCTGACGAAAAGAAACAAAGCCCTCTTGATTTTGCATTATGGAAATCAGCTAAAGCCCATGAAGGCAGTGCGGGATCATCATGGAAATCCCCATGGGGTCATGGCAGGCCTGGTTGGCATATTGAATGCTCAGCTATGGTTAAAAGTTTATTTGGCGATCAAATCGATATTCATGGCGGCGGGTTAGATTTGATTTTCCCGCA
Source organism: Bdellovibrio sp. (assembly GCA_043721535.1). Lineage (GTDB taxonomy): Bacteria > Bdellovibrionota > Bdellovibrionia > Bdellovibrionales > Bdellovibrionaceae > Pseudobdellovibrio. The sequence continues at coordinate 19,972 of JAYSQO010000099.1, forward strand.
TCATGAAAATGAAATTGCCCAAAGTGAAGGTTGCACGGGTCATGACTACGTTAAAACGTGGATGCATGTGAATATGCTTAATTTCGGCGGCAGTAAAATGTCGAAGTCTTTAGGCAATGTGGTCACAATGCGTGATTTTTTAAAAAATCATCATGCAGAAATTTATAAATGGATGATTTTATCAGTTCATTACCGAAGTCTTGCTGATTTCAGTGATGCAGCGATTGATTTAGCCATCGCAGGATTGTCACGTGTGTATTCGGCGTTAGCCTTAGCTGATAGTTTAGTTTTAACTAGCGAAGCACTTAAAGAAGACAGTGCGTATAAAACTGAATTGGACCTTGCTTGGGCTAAAATCAAAGAACATATCAATGACGATTTTTCAACGCCGCAAGCAGTGGCTGTTGTGTTTGAGCAAATCAGAAAATTTAATTCGCAGTTTAAGCGTGGTATGAAATCAAATGCTGTGATCTCTTCAAAAGCCCAAATGTTTTTACAGTTTATTGGTCGATTAGGTAAAGTGATGTCTCTTTTTAGTCAGCCTGCTGAAAAGTTTTTAAAAGAACTGGATTTAAAACTCTTAGAAAAAATGAATGTTAAATCTCAGGATATTGATCTATTAGTGGCTGAACGATCTAAAGCCCGTGATAATAAAGATTATGCAAAGTCTGACGAAATCAGAAAAAAATTAACAGATCTAAATATTGCGGTCAGTGATACGCCAGCAGGCAGTTACTGGGAAGTTAGTAAATAATTTGGAAAAAAAACCAAAAAAATCTCACAAAAAGAACTTTAAACTTGTTTCACCGTTTAAACCAGATGGTGATCAACCTAAAGCAATCGAAAATATCGTTGCCCACTTTAGATCTGGTATTAAACACCAAACATTATTAGGTGTAACAGGATCTGGTAAAACGTTTACGATGGCGCATGCCATAGAACAATTAAATGTCCCAGCATTAGTGCTTGCACCCAATAAAACCTTGGCAGCCCAGTTGTACGCAGAAATGAAAGAATTATTCCCAGAAAATGCTGTGGAATATTTTGTTTCTTATTATGACTATTACCAGCCAGAGGCCTATGTGCCCTCTTCCGACACCTACATCGAAAAAGATTCCGCGATCAACGAACAAATCGATCGTATGCGCCATAGTGCTACAAGGTCACTGTTTGACCGTCGTGATGTGATTATTGTTTCCAGTGTGTCTTGTATCTACGGTTTAGGATCACCTGAGGCCTATGAAGGCATGATGGTTCAAGTTGTCGACGGGCAAAAATTAAAACGCGATGATCTACTTCGTGAATTAATTCGTATTCAATACACGAGAAACAATGTGGATTTTTCGCGGGGGATGATTCGTGTGCGCGGCGATGTGGTTGAGGTTTTCCCTCCTTACGAAGAAGAACGCGTGATCCGAATTGAATTTTTCGGTGATTTTGTGGATCGTATTTCATGGATAGATCCTTTAACTGGAATCAACTATGAAGATCTAGATCAAATCGGAATTTATCCTGGGTCGCATTACGCCACGGGTGATGATTCAATTAAAAAAGCGATTGTGACCATTCAAGATGAATTGCGTGATAGGTTAGTCGATTTAAAAAATAATATTAAGTTTTTAGAAGCACAAAGATTAGAACAGCGAACTTATTACGATATTGAAATGATGGAACAAATTGGTTTTTGCCAAGGCATCGAAAATTATTCAAGACATTTAACAGGCCGCGGGTCTGGCGAGCCTCCTCCCACATTGATTGAATATTTTCCTAAAGATTTTATCACGATTGTTGATGAATCACATATTACGATTCCACAAATTGGCGGTATGTACCGTGGTGACAGATCAAGAAAAACGACTTTAGTTGAACACGGTTTTAGACTTCCATCGGCTTTAGATAATAGACCACTTAATTTTCAGGAATTTGAAAAATTAATGGATAAAGTTGTTTATGTGTCGGCTACACCTGCGCAATATGAACTAGATAAATCAGAAGGTTTAATTATCGAACAAATAATCAGACCAACAGGCCTAATAGACCCTATTGTTGAAGTTAGACCTGTTAAAAATCAAGTCGATGATTTATTAACAGAAATCAGAGACCGCATCACTAAAAAAGAACGCGTGCTAGTCACAACACTAACAAAAAGATCATCTGAAGATTTAACTGAATATTATGAATCACTAGGAATTAAAGTTAAATACTTACACAGTGATATTGAAACACTTGAACGATCAGAAATTATTCGTGATTTACGGTTAGGTGTGTTTGATGTGTTAGTCGGAATTAATCTATTGCGTGAAGGTTTAGATATTCCTGAGGTCTCACTTGTTGGGATTACTGACGCCGATAAAGAAGGTTTTTTAAGATCTGAAAGGTCTTTGATTCAAACCATTGGGCGTGCAGCTAGAAATTCAAACGGTCGTGTTATATTATATGGGGACAGAGTCACAGATTCCATGCGAAAAGCCATGGATGAAACCAGCCGTCGTCGTGAAATTCAATCGGCGCACAATTTAAGGCATGGAATTACGCCAACAACGATCAAGAAAAAAATCAAAGAAGGTTTGGGTGATTTATTTGACGGGTCTATTAGCGCCTACAAATTAAATAATGAAAGAGATAAAATCGCTGAAACCATGAAAAAATTTTCTAAAAAACCAAATGCGATTCAAAATGAATTAACAAAATTAAAAGAGAAAATGAAAAAGCTATCTGCTGATCTAGAATTTGAAGAAGCAGCAAAAATTCGTGATGAAATTAAACGTCTACAAATACTTGATCTACAGATGCGGGAAAGTTCTTTGGTTTCCGATTCTGACATGGAACCAAAAAGTAAAAAATGACAAAAATCAACGACGCCCAAAAAATAATCGAAGCTTTGCGGGAATTGACAAAAGAATTCCCAATGCGTCCGGGCGTCTATTTGATGAAAAACAGCCAAGATAAAATTATTTATGTT
>JAYSQO010000100.1:0-22869 GCA_043721535.1 Bdellovibrio sp.
CAAACACTAGGCAACGACATGTCTAACTTAAGAAATCTTAAAGTTTATTCTTTAAATGTTGGACTGGGGGCCGGAAAATACTGGGTCTCTGATTCAAAATTATTTTTTGGTGGAGTGATCGATTTTGTCGGTACTTTCGCACAATATAAATATATTTTAGTAAACGAAAAACGAACTGCCGACTACGGCACACTAAGTCCAAGTTTGAAATTAGGTTTAGGCTACGCTGGTGATCATTGGAGAACAGGTCTCAGTGTTTATACTGACACAACAACCTTACAAGGGCTTAATCGAAGTTATATTAAGCCCACAGCCACAAGTTTTTTTATTTACGTCAGATATATGTTTAATTAACTGTAAAAAGTTTGACCTGAACTAGCGCGTACTTTTAACTGTGCACTTGGATTTAATCGCCCACTAGCATTCCTTGCTTGTGCGTAATGCGCTAATCTTTCAGATACGTATTTTGCACCAACACTGTCTGCGTATTTAGTTAAGCCCCCACGAAATGGTGGGAAACCTGTACCCATAATCATTGCAAGATCCACTTCATTCGGTGTATCCACAATTTTATCTGTATCTAAAGCAATGCAACATTCATTAATCATGGCAAAAACACCGCGTTCAATACATTCTTTTTTGTCATAAGGATTTGTTGGATTTTTTAAGCCTAATTCAGCGTAGACAGTTTCATCAACTTCTAGTTTTCTACCAGATTGATCATATTTATAAAAACCTAAATTCGTTTTTTGACCGAGACGTTTTTTATTTGATTCTAATTTTTCCATGGCTTCTGAAATTTGTACTCGCTCAGGAAAAGCTTTTTTGAAAATTTTTAAAACCTTTAAACAAACATCTAAGCCTACGCTGTCCATTAATTCAAAAGGCCCCATGGGCATACCAAAATCATAAACATAAGCGCGATCAACAGTTTTTATATCCATGCCTTCAGCTAATAAAAAAGCGGCTTCAGCCATGTAAGGCAATAATAACCTATTCACTAAAAATCCTGGGCCATCTTTAACAACCACAGGCATTTTTCCCATTTTTTTAGATAATTCAAAAACGGTCGCAATCGTTTCATCGGATGTTTTTTTACCGCGAATAACTTCAACCAATGGCATTTTGTGAACCGGGCTGAAAAAATGCATCCCTGCGAAAAATTCTGGTCGCGGATGCCCTTTTGACATTTCTGTCACTGACAACGAAGACGTATTTGTAGCAATAATCGCATCATCACGCATGTGCTTCGCCGTTTCAGCAATGACTTTTTGCTTAATACCCATGTCTTCAACAATCGCTTCAATAGTTAAATCTAAATTTTTAAATCCACTAAAATCTAAGCCTGTTGAAACCAAAGATGTTTTTTGAGAAAACTGATAGGAATCAATCACTTTTTTCTTCACTAATTTTTTCCATAAATCAAAGGCATGTTTCAGCGCTTTAGTATTCGCTTCATGAGAAATATCTTTCACGCGAACACCAATTCCTTTGTCTGCAGCGACATAGGCAATTCCGCCGCCCATAGTCCCCGCGCCTAAAACACCTAAATTTTTCACAGTTTTTGCTTTAACATTTTGATTGGCTACGCCGTTTGATTTTCTAACCATTTCAGTTAAATAAAAAACATGAATTAAATTTTTTGAAATATCTGTCAAAGCACACGTCGTAAAATAATCCCGTTCAATTTTTAAAGCTTTTTCACGGTTAGCTTGGCCATCAGTTTTTTGATAGGTTTTTTTAATCACTTCAAGGGCTGCAATCGGCGCTGGATAATGACCTTTTGTGGCTTTCAGTGTAGCTGATTTAGCTTTTAAAAAAACCACAAATTTTAATGGTCCTTCTAATAGAATACCGACTAAGCCACGAGCTTGAAACTTTTTGTAACGTTTTTTGGCTCCGCCTAGAATAATTTTTTGAATTTCTTTTTCTGAAAAACTTTCTAATAAATTCGGATGCACCATTGAATCGACTAAACCAATTTTTTGAGCTTTCTTAGCGTTTAATAATTTGCCCGCTAAAATCACATCTAATGCAGCCTGCAATCCGACAACGCGTGGTAAGCGAACACAGCCACCAAAACCTGGCAGTATTCCTAATTGTGTTTCTGGCAGTCCAATACGCGTTGATGAATCATCAGAAGCGATACGGTAATCACAAGCTAAAATCAATTCACAACCGCCACCGGCACAGGCCCCATGAATTAATGCCATTGTTGGCATCGGAAGATCTTCGATCATGTTAAAAATATTTTGGCCTTCACTGACAGCGTAGTTCACATCGGCTTCAGTTTTTAAAGCTTTGATTTCTTCAATATCAGCACCGGCAATAAAAATTTTAGGTTTACCGGATTTAAAAACGACCATTTTTGTATTTGAAGTTTTTAATTTTTCTAAAGTTGATTTTAATTCTTTCATCACTGAAGTTGAAAGTTTATTTACTTTTTCATTGGGTAAATCAAAAGTGATATATGTTACTGTATCTTTACTGTTATCTTTGCCTATATTCTTCTCTGTAATTTGTAATGCTGACATCGTGTTACCCTTCGTTCTCTATAATCATTGCGCCGCCTTGACCGCCACCAATACACAAAGTGGCCAAACCAAATTCAACATTTGATCTGCGCATTTCTTTCATTAAAGTTAAAACTAATCGCGTACCAGTAGCGCCGACTGGATGACCCAATGCTATGGCTCCGCCATTCACGTTTAAAATTTCATCTCTGACTTCACCGACCTTAGATAGTAAACCTAATTTTTCTTTTGCAAATTGATCTGAATCAAAAGCTCGCTGACATGACATCACTTGCGCAGCGAAAGCTTCATTCAATTCAACTCGTCCCATATCTTTCATTGTAAGGCCTGCACGTTTCAGTGCGATTGGTGTTGAATACACCGGACCTAATCCCATTCTTTCTGGCTCTAGTCCCGCAAAAGCATAACCACGAATGCGCGCCAAAGGTTTATAACCTAAGGCTTCAGCTTTTTCACGAGCCATAATCAACATCATTGCTGCGCCATCAGTAATCGGACAGGCATTACCTGCCGTGATTGTGCCCGTTAGCTTGTCGACCATCGGTTTTAATTTAGCTAAAGCTTCCATGGTTTGTTCACCACGTGGGCCGTTGTCTTCACTGATCACTTCTTTAAAATCAGGTTCTAAATAAACAGAAACTATTTCTTCAGCTAATTTTGCACGTGCTGCAAACGCTTTTAAATGAGAATTCAAAGCGAATCGATCTTGCATTTCGCGGGTTAATCCCCACTCTTTTGCTAAAATTTCTGCAGTCCCCATCATATTTATTCCAACAAAAGGATCTGTTAAGCCTTCAACGATTGCAATAATCGGTTTGTATTTTGACCTGGCCATCGGAGGTGTCGTGACCATTTCTTTAATTTGCTTTAGATCGGCCATGAGCCAATCCCACAAAGCAGAAATTCTTTGCCCTGCTGTTTTTGCAGAACCTAATCTTTCAATAATTGAAGTGATTGCCAGTGGCATAATTAACGGCATTTGTGACATATTTTCTGTGCCACCAACAAGAACAACATCCATTGTTCCCGATTTTATTTTTTCATAGCCGTTTGAAATACTTTCTAAGGCCGAAGCACAGTTTCTGTGAACTGTGTAGGCTGAAGTTTTTTGCGGAATTCCAGAATTCAATGCAACAACGCGCGAAATATTCACTGCATCAGATGGTGAGCCCGTATTACCGATAATAACTTCATCAACTAGATCTACATTCAAATTCGTCTTTGCAATCAGCTCTTTTAAAGCAATTTGTCCTAATTTTGCGGCGTGCACAGTTTTTAATTTTGTTCCTGCTTTAGCAAAAGGTGTACGCACACCTTCAACGATCACCACATCACGACTTGTTTTAGCTGACGAACTCATCACATTCTCCTTGAAATTCAAATCAAAAAATTAACCTAAAAATCGAACACCCTCAAAATGGTAAACCTAAAAATACAAAGAGGCAAATGACGCTGATCAACAACTGTGCTTTAGGCAGCACTGGCTTGACCCAATTCAGCTCAAAACATAGAATGAACGCTATACAAACGCTCTCCGAAAACAGGAGTTTATTTTGAGCAAAACAACGTCTGGAAATTCTAATTCCGCAGAAGCAAAACAACAAAATGAAAAACTAATTAGCGATAAACTCTCTTTTGATAAACAAGCTCTCGACTTTCATCAACAAGGACGTCCAGGTAAAATAGAAGTTATTTCAACAAAACCTTGTAACACTGAGAAAGCATTAGCTTTAGCTTACTCGCCAGGTGTGGCGGCACCCTGTTTGGCCATCGCCAAAAATCCCGATGCTGTTTATGATTACACAACTAAAGGAAATCTTGTTGCGGTTATTTCTGATGGTACAGCAGTTCTTGGCTTAGGTAATATCGGACCACTGGCTTCAAAACCAGTTATGGAAGGCAAAGGTATTCTCTTTAAAAATTTCGCTGGTATTGATGTGTTTGATATTGAAATTAAGTCTAGCTCTTCTCAAGAATTTATCAACGCTGTTAGAACTTTAGAACCTACTTTTGGTGGAATCAATCTTGAAGACATCAAAGCGCCTGAGTGTTTTGAAATCGAAGAAACATTAAAAAAAGAAATGAATATTCCTGTATTTCATGACGATCAACACGGTACAGCTATCGTCAGCGGCGCTGCTTTAATCAATGCTTGCCACATCGTGAATAAAAAATTATCAGATATTAAATTAGTTGTTAACGGCGCAGGCGCCAGTGCCATCGCCTGCACAAAAATATTTGTAAGCCTTGGTGTCAAAAAAGAAAATATTTTAATGTGTGACACGACAGGTGTGATTTATAAAAATCGCCCAACAGGAATGAATAAATATAAAGAAGAATTTGCAAACACCACTACTAAAAGAACTTTAACTGAAGCCCTCGACGGAGCTGATGTGTTCGTGGGTTTGTCCGCTGCTGGTGCTGTAACAGGTTCTATGTTAAAAACCATGGCGAAAGATCCAATTGTTTTTGCGATGGCGAACCCAGATCCTGAAATTACCCCGGCACAAGCCCGCGCTGCGCGCCCAGATGCCATCATTGCCACTGGTCGTTCTGATTATCCAAATCAAGTGAATAATGTTTTAGGATTTCCCTCTATTTTCAGAGGTGCTTTAGACACTCGTTCAACGCAAATCAACGAGGACATGAAATTAGCGGCTTGCTATTCGTTAGCAAAATTAGCCCGAGAAGAAGTTCCAGACACTGTGTCTGCTAGCTATGGTGGTCAAAGATTTAAATTCGGACGTGATTATTTAATTCCAAAACCTTTTGATACACGTGTGTTGTTGTGGGTGGCACCAGCAGTTGCCAAAGCTGCAATGTCGTCAGGTGTGGCTCGTATTCAAATAACGAACTGGGATGAATATCATGATCGCTTAGAAGCTATTCAAGGCCCGCAAAAAGTTTTCATTCGTTCAACAATTCACCGTGTTCATGAAAATGCAACACGACAAGGGCGACTTCCTAAAATTGTTTTTCCAGAAGGAACAAGTTCAAAAATTTTAAAATCAATCAGAGCCCTTATTGATGAAAAAATTTGTCACCCCATCGTTTTGGGAAATCCAGAGGCTATTAAGCAAAAAGCCCAACAGTTTGATGTGGATTTAGATGGTATTGAAATTTTAAATCCAGTTCAGCACGCTAAATTTAAAAACTATGTGAACGAACTTTACACACGTAGACAGCGTAAAGGCGTTAACATCACTGAGGCCGAAAGATTAATGAACGATCATAATTATTTTGCAGCGATGATGATTGATCAAGGTGACGCCGATGGTATGGTTAGCGGCGCCACAATTAACTACGCTGAAGCCGTTAAACCGATTCTTCATACAGTGGGTTTAGCAAAAGATCATGTGCCAGCGGGTTTAAATATTTTAATCTCTGATAATAAATTATTATTTTTAACTGATACAACTGTGAACATTAACCCCACAGCTGAACAATTGGCACAAATTGCCATTCAAACAGCTTATGTGGCCGAACACTTTGACCAAAAACCTAAAATTGCGATGATGAGCTATTCTAATTTTAGCGGTGCCGACGGCACACCAGCAAAAATGAAACGCGCTGCTGAACTTGTTAAAAAAATGCGTCCTGATTTAGTGGTTGAAGGCGATATGCAAGCTGACACCGCTGTGAATTCAGAAATCAGAAATCGTATATTTCCATTTTCACAACTTGGTGGTGACGCCAATATCTTGGTCTTTCCTAATTTAGAAAGTGCAAATATTTCTTATAAACTTTTACAGCAACTTGGAAAAGTTGAAGTCATCGGGCCTTTTTTACTGGGTGTTCGCAGAGCGGCCAATGTTTTACAACGAACAACAACTGAAGAAACTATTTTTAATTCTGTTGTTTTGACAGCACTTGAAGCGCAAATCATTCAAGATCGCCGGGCGGTAAAACATTGACTGATTTAAAAATCAAAGACAAAGATAAAGTCATCGTCGTTGGGGTTGGTTTAAAAACCGAGCCTTTAAGCGAAATTAAAGAAAATCTTTGTGAACTTGAAGAACTTGTCACCGCTGCTGGCGGAGAAGTGATTGCTTCGACTGTTCAAGTTTTACCCCAGTGGAATCCCAGCACTTTAATAGGCACAGGCAAAGTGGCCGAAATTAAAGATCTTGCCGTTGAATCAAATGCACAAGTTGTTGTTATCGATCACCAGTTGTCAGGAATCCAAACCAGAAATTTACAAACTGAAATTCAAACCCGAATTATTGACCGATCACAATTAATCTTAGATATTTTTGCCCAGCGGGCCAGAACCTACGAAGGAAAACTTCAAGTTGAATTAGCGCAGCTGCTAGATCAAATGCCACGCATGATCGGCGCATGGAATGATTCTTTATCACGATTAGGGGGCGGTATTGGTACACGCGGCCCTGGCGAAACAGCTTTAGAAAATGATCGCAGACGTGCTAAAGAAAAAATTGCTCTCATCAAAAAAAAGCTCGAAGAAGTTTCGGCACAAAGGTCACAACATAGACAATCTAGAAAAAGAAATGAAATTCCAAGTTTTGCTTTAATCGGCTACACCAATTCTGGAAAAAGTTCGCTTTTAAATCGCCTAACAGGGGCGCAAGTTTTAACTAAGAACATGGTGTTTGCTACTCTTGATCCAACGACCAGAAAAGTTTTTTTAGACGAAGGCCCACCCGCTGTTGTCACTGATACTGTGGGCTTTATTAGAAAACTTCCTCCGCAATTGATTGAAGCCTTTAAAGCCACGCTGGAAGAATCAGCCGAAGCCGATATTTTATTACATGTTGTCGATTTATCATCACCTAATATGGAACGACAAATCGAAGTCGTTGAAGGTCTGATTAAAGAATTTAAATGGGATAGTAAAAAAATTATTCACGTTTTTAATAAGTTTGATATCGCTCCGGTGGATCGTCAATTTCGGGTCAAACAATTCCCGCGGGTTTTTGTCAGTGCTTTAACTGGTCAGGGCTTTGAACAACTTAAAAAAATCATGGCCGATTCGATTAATGAAATGCAAACAGAAGTTGAATTGTACTTTTCACACAACCAAGAATTTAAAATCTACGACCTTAGTCGAGAAGCTAAAATCACCCGCAAAGAACCAGCTACCGAAGGTACCGTTTGTTATGCACTAATGACCCCGACTTTGATTAACAAATGGCGAGATTTTTTAGTTAAATAATCAGCTAAATAAGCCTATACTTAGTACATGATGAAAAATTTTATTTATATCCTATTGTTATTTTGTTTTTCTACTTCTACATATGCTAATCAACAAAGTTGTCTTAGTGGTGATGCTGACAAAACACAACTTATTGACCAGCTAACGAAGGCTCAAAATAAAAGTGAAATTTCAAAAGCGATCACTGAAAAATACCAATTAAACAATCCACAAAAAACTGAAGCTGACGCAATCGAAAACTGTCCGGAGTGCTTAAATATAAGCAAAGCTTCACAGGCTAGTCTTAACTTAAGCCAGATCAAAGATCTCTCTCAAAAAAATAAATCTACAAAGCCATTATTCAAAGACGAATGCCTGGCTGCTGTTGCGCAGATTAAAACATCAACGAATCAATTACTTTGCCCATCTGGTGAAAAAACAAAAAAAGCTTTGTGTGTAACGAACGATATGTATCAATATCAAGCTGCTGTGCTTAGTGAATTTTATCAATGCGTTAAAGCTGAAACAAACTTTCCTATAACACCTGAAGTTCTTTTTGAAATGTACGCACTTGAATCAGGGTTTAGACCTAATTATGCTTATGCCGGCGGGGTTGGTGTTGGTCAATTAACAAGTATTTTTGTAAAAGATATTCACCAAAAACACCGTGGCCAAAAATTTCTTAAACAAATCGAATCCTCAAAAAATGAAAGCTGCAAAGTCGCACAACCTATTGTTGCGAAAGATTTAAAAAAACAACCAAGCCTTAAAAACAGATGCGATTTTATTCAGTACGGGGAAGGTTTCGAAAGAAACACTTTGTACACATTAGTAGGCCTTGCTAATTCATGGGAGCGAGATATCGCCCCAAAAATGAAAAAATTTAACGAAATCAACAAAGGAAATTCAGCTCTTCCACGAGCGCAGCAATTAGCTTTAATGAACGCCTACGGATCAGGAGGACCAGCCGCTGCACGAGCCGCACTGAATCTTCTCACGAGACTTAACCCCACAGATTTTATCAATGAAATTCAAAAACCACTGTTCAGTCCCAAAGGCAAAAATGTAACTGAGTACACATCAAAGATGAAGTCTAAACAAGATCGATTAACAAAACTTTTTAAAGCGCCAGCACAATTAGATTTCGCTAACAACGGAGCACGCTCATGTATAAACACATCACTTTAATATTAATAGCATTTTTGATCACACCTACTTTAGTGCATGCAGAAAATGCTGCTGATCCACAAAAGCTTTATTCAGATTTTAATAAAAACTATCAAACATTAATTTCTGGTAACCCAACTAAGTCAGATTTCATAAAAAATTATAGCAAATTAGAAAATAAACTAAATCAGTTGTTTGAAGACTACATCTCTAAAAGAGAGCGATTACTTCAACCCCTGGCCGTTCAAATGTCTATCGATTTAGAAATGCTTGAGCCTTTAAAAATATTAGCTGAATCTAAGCTATCACCAGAATCTTGCGAAGAAGCTTATCATAGTAATGATTTAAACTCGATGGCTGATGTCACAACTGCGAAAAAAATTGCTATTTTGATTAATAAACTTTGTAAGTGATATTCTCATTTTGAGACAGTTAGCAAAAATAAATACCTGTTCACTAGTTCAACAGACAAATCAATTTTAAATCATCTATGTGCCATTTAAATTGGAACAAATTTCGCATAGTAAATCTGTATGAAACACACATATATATACATGTTTTTGACTCTTATTCTTAATGCCAACTTTGCGTTCTCAAAATGTAAAGATAATCCTTTAAGCCAACAAGATAACTGCATCGTCGAGTTCAAACCTAGAAGCAGCGAACAATGCACAACGATAAATTCTGATATGGTTAATTGGTATGTTCAAAAAGAATGGCCAGATACTGACACTTACAGGAGCACAGGATCTTTTTACTCGCAATCTCCTGTTGATTTAAAAGTTGGCCCCGTTCGCAACCAAGGTGACATCGGTTGGTGCTTCGCATATGTCGCTGCTGATCTTATATCTGAAAAAATAGGTGAGTATATTTCTGCCGCTCATATTGCAAAAAATTACTATAAAAAAAGTATTATCGCACGATTGTATAACCGAACTGAAGGTGGATATACTTTCGACGCTATTGCAAATAGTCTGAATGAAGCTCTGTGTACTGAGGAAACGTTGCCTAGCAATCAAGTTGATTTAAATAACTTTAAAAAAATAACCTGCACTCAACCCACAATCCTATTCCAAGGATACAAGCCAAAATTTTTAACAGCTGAAGCACTACCTGGCGGCAGTTCACTATTTCCAGCGCTTGATGATGAACTGAATAAAAGTCCGCTAGTGGGAATAAACTATAATGCTGATACGGTTCATGACTCAAAGACAGGGATTTTTAACAATCATACAGCTAGTATTGTTGCAAGATATTACGATGCTACGCAAAAATCTTGTCAGTATATAATTAGAAATTCATATGGAACATTATGCTCTGGAGATTGCAAAGGTGGTTATTATTCAGTATCTGAGAAATCTCTCAATGCTGGTTTAACTCAAATTATTATTTTAACAAAAGAGACTTCAGATTAATTACTTTGAACGACCTCTAAAGGTTCGCTGATTTCATCAAGAGTCAGTGAAAATCCTGGAATAAAATGCTTTACGAAATAATCGACTTCTGGACGTTCACGTAGTGATTTCACTTTGTCTTCAATCACTTTTTGCGCCCGACTAAATTCTTTGTTGCCAGCCGCTAATTCTTCTAAACATTTAATATAAGCACACAGTGAATCTGCGGCTTTAATCAGTTTAGAAATTTCAATATCTGCTTCTGGTATATCTAATAATTTTCGATAATCGGGTTTAAATTCTTCAGGTAACAATTTTAAAAGCTGTTCAACGGAATGACTTTCAATATCTTTATAAGCTTTCCGAATTTCATTATTGTAATACTTCACTGGTGTCGGCAGATCACCCGTCAAAACTTCAGTGGCATCATGAAAAATAGCGTATAAAGCCACTTTTTCTGGGGACACCGTGCCTTCAAAATATTTATTTTTTATAAGCGCCAAACAATGTGCCACAACAGCCACTTGAAGACTGTGTTCTTGGACATTTTCACGCTCGGTACATCTCATTAGAGACCAGCGATCAATGAGTTTCATACGGGCTAAATAAGCAAAAAAGTGATAAGTTTTATATTTATTCACAGGGAAACCTTTCGCGCCCATATTCGGTTGTGCGCGTGATGATGTGAAACGCCACTTGAATTACAGGGTTTAATTTCTTCAATAAAATTTTCAATCTTCCAGTCTTTATACAACAAAAGCAGTTCGCCTGATGACCAAAGATGTTCGTTATGTTCAGCATCAGGTGCCTTATCAATAAAAGGCTTTGCAACAAAAGTGTGTAATACATTTAATCCATTGTGATTTGTTTTTTCTTGGTATTTTTCAATAACCTGTTGTCGTTTTTCCGGAAGTAAATACTGAATTGTTCCTGAAGAAAAAATGATGTCGTAATTTTCTGTAGGCAAGTACTCATTAACATCAGCAACGAAAGCATTAATATGAGTTTGGGACTTTTCTGCATTCTCAATTGTTTTCAACACACCAGTTTTAGCTAAATCAAATGCCGTCACATCATAGCCATTTCGTGCTAAAAATACCGCTGTCCCGCCTTCGCCACATCCTACTTCAAGAACTTTTAAATTTTTATTAATAGGCGGCATGAGCTCAAGAATTTTAAGAGCCATACCTGAAGGTTTAAAGTCCCAGTAATTTGGTTTTGATAGATATCGTTCGTCGTAAACAGTTGTTTGAGGGGTATGAGTTTTCATTTTGGATAAATACAGCACTCAGAAATTCATGTCTAGAAAATAAAGAAATTAATGTTTAAATCAAATATATCGATCGAGCTCTGTGTTATTTTTTGAATTAGATTTAATTTTATGCTCAAATTCGGGCTCATGGTGCAGAGCCCGAATAACACGTTTTGAATTTAGTTACTTATAATAAGGACTATCAAAAGTTGGGAAATAATCAGCTTGGCTTTTATTTAATGCATTTAAAAATATCAACTTTTTCATACTAGCAATCTTATCATCTAAACGATTTAAGCTAATCAACATAATCGGTTCACGATCGCTGCTAATTCTGTTAAATGAAGATTCACATGATTTAGTTGTTTTCGCATAAACAGTTGATTCATAGGTCGCGCTAAAACCAATCAACCCTAGTATACTGATCCCTGCTGACGCCGAAGTCGTGTCGTCAATATAGTTCTTTTGAACACAGTGTGTGACCGCTTGTAAGCCTGAAAAACTGATTTTACTGTTCGTTAAGCTTAAACTTTCAAGATAAGTTAGATTTGTGTAATTCATTTTATAGGCTAGTGACAACATTTTAAGATGAACTAATTTTAATAAAACAATTCCGTCAATATTCGTGTTTAGATAACTTCTCAGATCAGATTTCAGCTTAAGCAAATCCTTTTCCTTTTTTGAAGAAAAGTTGTTTTTTTCATCAGGGTTCTGCAAAAACATATCTGTCGTCTGAGAACTGTAACTACCGCCACCGCTAAGCAATAGTCCAAAAAGACTAAAACCAGCGCTTGTTCTTGATGTGACTTTTTCTTGGTGAAGCTCTGTCAGCTTTGTTTCAGTTGATACGACAACTTGATTCACTTGTAGAACTGATTCCAAATACTGTTGCAGCTGTATAGTCGCCTGGAAGGCCTGCTGATTATCGTTGTTATTTTCAAGTTGATTAATCAATTCAATCTGCTTATTGATCTGTTTTGTTACTTTTCTAGGCGAAGCTGCATAAGAAGCCTGAGCCAAAAACATTGTCATAAATGTTGTTAATGTAAATACGACAACTGTTTCGATTATTTCTGTAAATGTTATTTTTTTCATATATTTCTTTCCTTTTGGTTGATTGCTATAAATGACTATTTATAGCTTATTTTTTCGCGCACATTTTAATTGTATTGTTAATAAAGAATCTAGGATCATCAGAATTATATACCCTATTTGCACAATCGATTTCTGACTTGGTATATGTATTACAAAAACTTATGAGACTTTCAGCTGAAAACATCTCATGTGACCATGGGTAACTATATGTTCCATTATAGCTTACATATTTATCCTTTATTAATTTTCCACAAATTTCTATATCATAATGCTGTATAATAGGTTTTATAGCTACAGGGTTTAGAAGTTGATCTAAACTATCTTCTGTTAATCCTAATTCTTTTGTGTTCAGCGCAAATACTTTAATTTCACGATTGAATAAATAATTTTGATCAGAATTTGCTACATCTGAATCTTTGATACTTAATCTTGCTCCGACATCATATTGTACTAAATCGATTTTTATAGCCATAATTGATAATAAGTCAGTTTTGATTTTTTCAACATCATCTTTCAGAAGTGTTCCATCTTGCTTTAAACGCTTATATAAGGATTTGGTATATAACAGTGATGCTCGCTTTGTTTGATTTAAGATATCAAGGTACAAGCCACCTCGGTGATTTAAAACAGCCAGCGTAATTATTTCTTTTTCGTTCTGATTCAGTTGGTTAAAAGTAGTGGCCTCATTAGCTAATTCAAAAACATTCTTAATTTCAATTTTTTCTGTGATTTTAGCTTTTGGATGAATACCTGTTCTGATTCTAACCGTATCCAAAAGTTTTTTCGATTCATTCAACGCTTGCCCGTACTGACCTGAATCATAGACCGCTTGAACGCGGACAATTTCTTGAGTCATCATATCGAATGTAGCTTTAAGTTCTACATCAGGAGCTGTGACCTGTTGAACTTCGTTTAGCTTTTTCGCAGATTTTTTGATGACTGGCTTCTGTGCCTTACTAGGTTGCTGTTCTCTGGGGCTATTTTCCTCTGCTAGGGCGCCATTATATTCAGTGCTGATCTCATTTAAGTTGAATGACATTGCTGCTGATACCGTTAATGTCGTTGCTAAAAATAGCGCTGCTGTTGTCATGATCGTTTTCATTTGTGGACCTTTCGTTATCCACCCCGGTTATTGTTATTTCCCATTTGTTCCCTTGAAAACAAAATTACCAGGGTATCGGTCACCACAACATGTACAAAACCGTACAATTCACTGTGTTTACATAAGTTACTGATATTTATAGAATATTTGAGCCTTACAAAGGCGTTAGATTCTTACGGCTGTAAAACGTTTTTTGGCCAAAGTCATAGCTGCTAGTTGTATTAAAAATTATGGACCTTTGGCAGGTTTATAAATTGCAATTCAATAAGTTATGAAAAAACTACTTTTTATTGTCGTCTATTTAAGTTGTCTCAGTTTGGTACACGCCCAACCAAGCTATCAGTTAGCTGATTTTGAAAACTACGAAGTGACTGAAAAACACCCCATGGACAAAACAATTCAAGAAATGTACGTGGGTATCATAAAAGCTACTGAAAAAGATACACCCATCTTCGATACTCTTTTTCACAATGGCAACTGCGCGTACAACTTACATCAAGTCACTGGTCTAAGTTTGAAAATGATCAAAAAGTACTTTAAAAAATGCTATGAGAATAATTCTGGAGGTTTTTTTGATGTACTCAAAAGCCAGTCTAAAAAGTACCACGTTATTATTGATCCTGAAATGAAAATACCTTTCGACAGCTGGACTAATACGGAAAACAAAACATATATAGTCGTTCAAGACGACAAACCGTATGTAAAAAACGATTTGTCCTCATTGAAACATTTATTAAAAATTTTAGTTCATGAACTTTATATCAACTTTGATGGAAAGTTTATGGCTACATATACAACTTACTTTGCAGACCGAAATAAATATTATGACCGAACACAAGTTTTAGCCGAGGAAAGTCAGAATACTGAGCTTAATAAGTTGTTTTCGATATCGCAAAACATACAAATTGCTAGAACCTTTGCTGTTATGAGAGCATTCAACTACGAATATATATTAAAATTTGGCAAGGCACTTTCAACATTCGAAGACCATGGAAAATGCTCACAAGAATTTTTAAAATATTACAATCTTATGAAACAAAATAGTCAGTTTTCACTATTCTTAGAGCGTTCGACAGAGTCATCAACTGAAGAGACTTCAACTCATGACATAGAATCTATAATGTCTGAAAATAAAATTATTTCACTTCCAGATATGCCTGGCCCTGAGAAAAATTTTACTTTCTGTCAGTATATGGTTTTCCCGACAATATCATTACACTTCAACAGTTCGAAACAATCCAATGGGCCACGGCCAAGAACTGGTGGCTGGGGCGGCGAAGGTGGCGACACCGAATAATAACATTAATAATACTGTACAGTTTTGTACATGTTAACATGACCGATACCTGTGTTAATTTCTTTCTAAGAGAGCAAATTAGAAATTAACACTTACAGAGTATTTAAAGAAAGGTCGTTATTATGAAAAACTTAATTAATCAACAATCAACAGGCACAAGTAAAATTATAAAATTACTGATATTTATTTTTGCATTCAATTCTTATCACTTTGCAGAAGCTGGCTGGTTTAGTTCTCCAATTTACAACTTAGAGGTCAAAGATAAAATTGTATCTAAAACTGTAACAGATCCAAAAGTACTTATAACAAGTTTTTCCACGCGTCTTAACTATTCGAGCAATGATAAAATTGATGGCATTCGGCTGCAGGAAAATCATGAGATCCAATATCGACAGATGCTACACAGCAATAAAACAACCAAGCCAGTTAAATGTTACTATGAAAACAGATGGACAGAAACAATACATAATAATCTTTATCACTATGACGACACTACAACAACAGCTTACTATGGCAGTATCAAGTGCACGATCGAGGAATACGTCTTATTTACGACTCATCAAAGCATCAACGAAGAAAGATTAAAAATTATTGAAAGCTGCATTTCACAAACTAGATCTGATGAAAAAAGTATTCAATTAAAAAAACTACAAATTGAAATTGAAGACAATGTCCCTAATGAATGTTTTGCAAAAAATATCGCATCTCAGAAAATTAAGACTCAAGAAGAACTAATGAATCTAATTGAAAGCGCAAAGCTAAAATGTAATTAGACATCTTAGCTTGTTAATTTATTTTGATATTTTTAGCTAACGAGACTTCTGCTTTAGTAATCACGAAGGTTTTTGGAAGACCGATTTCTTTGGAAAATTCTTTGTTTAATCTTAGCAATGCGATTCCAGTGCGTTCAAAAGAATACTCGTCGTAGTCTAAATCGAAGACAACTTTAATGAATATTTCAGTTTCAACGACATTATTTTCTAAAAATAGTGGGATGACCTTATTTATCATTTTGTTTTTTGTCAAAATGACATTGTTTTCAAAACAAAGTTGAGTATTTACAAAACTGAGCTTTAAAACATTTTCATCGAGCTGTATTTTGAATTTTTTCAAAAATAATTGTTTAGACTCTGAATCTAAGCCTTCAAGTAAAATCAGTAAGTGCTTCTGCATTGCTGTTTTAAATGATGCGTCTGCTACACGCTTTAAATTAACAGCAATAATTCTTATAATATGGGCTAGAGGCATTTGTTTTTGAAGTTCTATAATTTCTGAAGTTGAATAAACGTAATTGGGCTGCAAATACAGCTTAAGCATAGCTTTTTCAAACGGCAGTAAAGCATCTAGAGGAAATGTTATTTCAACATCATTTAGATTAGATGGCTTATTTGAAAATAAACTTTCCTCGAGAAAATCAAAATAAGCTAATTGTTTATCAAATGAATGATAATTGGTGTTTTTAAGAATTTCCAAAAGCCTCGATTTGGCATAATCAAAACTAAATAAGTTCAGTTCAGCTAGCATAAATCCGTGTTCAAGTTCTGCTGCTAAGTGCTGAGTATCGCCTAAATTTTGTAACGAATTTTTGTAAAAAGCTGATAAATCATTTTTTAAATTTAAATATGAATACAATCTTAACAACTGCACAGAAGCCTTTTTAAATAATTTGATGTGCTGACCTTTAGAGGCCTCGTAGGCCTGTTTGTAATAACTTAAAGAAACACTCAGCTGGCCTAATTCTTCAAAAGCTTTACCTAAATAAATCATCGTTCGAATTGAGTTCTGCTCACTTAAGATAGATTTAACTTGATTAAATTCGACATGCAAATTAGCCACAGTCTTCTCAAAAAGATCGAACTGCATATTCTGGTAATAACAACCTGCTAAATCACTTAATAAACCAACATGACTTCCATATTCTTCATGAGCTTTAAATAAAATGACCTGAGCATTTTTGAAATCACCTTTTTCAATAAGTGATGACGCTTCTAAATGTTTTTCTTTTCTAAGATTAATTTTAGCTGCAGTATTCATAGCTTTATACAAAGCAAGACAGATGCCTGCTAGATTAAACAGAATGGCTAATACAAACAAATATCTGGCGAACATTTATACGACTGTGTGGTTTCTGAAGCAGTCTCAGATTGAGACAATCTGCCAAATCACCTCTTAAAAAAAACTTGGCCTATTCGATTTATATGATCTTTTAGATTATCGTTATCTATCAAGCTATAAATTGATAAATCAATTTTGTAAGGCAAAAGTAAATCATCTAATTCATTTTCGATTTTAAACAAAAAAGAAACATCTTTTTTTTCAGTAACTAATGACAAATCAATATCTGATGAGGCTTTAAAATCACCTTTTGCTCTTGATCCATAGATAATCACTTTTGTGATTTCTGAATGCTTGAAAAAAATTGAATTTATTTTATTAATATCTTCTTCAGCAAGACCAAACTGAAAACTCATAACTTTAATGCACTCATTTTTCGATGAAAGTCGTTAAATTCAGATAAGTACTGGGTAATAGTTTTATCAACAATATCATTAGCTATTTTTTTATTATAGGTATGTGATGTCAAGTTTCGACTTTTAATCATCTCCATCCATGTCTCACCATTAATGATTAATTTTTTTTGAAACGCTTCGCGACTTGCGTCTCGAGAACCTGTAATAGAGCTGTTGCCCTGGTATTCAAAATAGTCCTTCATGACATTCCAAGCTAATTCATGAGTGAACTCAAACGCTTGAATAATTCCTTGTTTTTCCAAATCAGTATATGATCTTTCTTTAGAGATTGCTGCCGCAGCTTGAAGTTGATTCAAGGCAGAAGTAAAATTATCAAGTCTTTGTATCCATCGAATATCTTTAGTCATAGATATAGATTAGTTAAGAACTAGACTGATGTTAAAGTATTTTTATTCTAAAAGATAAATGGCGCCTTGGGTCGTTCATCAAGAATTTCTATTTTGAATGCGATATTCGCGGCGTTTTTGAGCTGAAGCAAAACGACGACGATCGATTTCTGTTTCAAGAATTAATTCAGGAACTAAAGTTGGCTTACCGTCTGACCCCAAGGCCACAAATGTTAAATACGCTGACACGGTATGAAACAACTCACCTGTCTTTGGGTTTTCTGCATCGACGCGAACACCGATTTCCATTGATGATCTTGCTGTGAAATTTACGGAAGCTTTTAAATTAACGACCCAGCCTTTTTTGACCGGTGCTATAAAATCTAATTTATCTATTGAGGCTGTAACGACTTCTTTTTGCGAATGCCTTTGAGCTGCGATCGCAGCGGCAATATCTATCCAGGATACAATTGTGCCACCAAAAATGGTGTCTAGTGCATTTGTATGCGAAGGCAAAACAAGCTGGGTCATCACAACCTGAGAAGAACGAATGGTTTTTCTCTCGATCATAGATGACCCAATAAAACTACACGCCTAAATCAGAATTACCATTGTTACGGCCCATGCCGCCACCTGGTAAAGTGATTGTCGTGTTTCCCGCAGGAATAGTTTGTGTTGTTTGCGCATTAAAAGCCATTGCTCCAGCAGGTTGAGCCACTTCAGCTTTAATTTCGTTTTCAACAAAACCTAAGTGCGGTAAACACCATACGATAAGTTGTGCACGTGATTTTACATTCATTTTTTTATAAATGTTTGTTAAGTGAAATTTTACAGTTTTTTCTGTAACAAAAAGTTGGTTAGCAACTTCTTTGTTAGATAGTCCTTTAGAGACTAATTCT
Organism: Bdellovibrio sp.; assembly: GCA_043721535.1. Classification (GTDB taxonomy): domain Bacteria; phylum Bdellovibrionota; class Bdellovibrionia; order Bdellovibrionales; family Bdellovibrionaceae; genus Pseudobdellovibrio. The sequence continues at coordinate 18,750 of JAYSQO010000100.1, forward strand.
GCAACTTCTGACTCGCGATTTGAAAGACCTTTTTGTATTAAGACATCTCTGAGCATCCTTGCTCCTCCTGCTTAAATGTTTTTGTTTTAGCTACTTATTTTTTGCAGAACTTTCGTCCTGCTTTGTCACATTTTTGCTCATTTTAAAACAGATCTTGATTTCCTTATCTCGACGCTTGTCTCAATTTGAGCAACAACAACCTACATCTAAGTCTGACAAGACTTTTAGTAGAACGCAATACTTTTGGCCTCAATTTTTAAAAAAACTAGACCGATAACTATATCGATAATGAACAGTTAACAAATTAGATAATAGTTTTAACCAGATTCACTCTTAAAGGAGTCTAAGCATGTTCCCATTAAATACCAAATTTTTGATAGCCGATGACTTTGCTACAATGCACCAAAAACATTATCTATCACAGGCGGCATAAGTGGCGGCAAAACAAACAAAACACATCCCAACAATTGAAACCTTTTCTAAGATGTTGGTTATTGATCATATCAAAGAAGGTATTTCTGAAACGATTAAAATTCTAGGTGCTAATCAAATTAATTTTCAACCTGTTGTCATTGAAAAAAGATGGAAGTCAGCTGCTGAAATTACTGTGATCATGGATATCAAAATGATCGATGAACCCATGCAAGTCAGACTTCATTTTGAATCAGCACCGATCATATTTATTTTAGAAAGCATGCTAGGTTCTAAAGTATTGCCTAAATCCGAAAACTTGCTTGGCGGTATCGGTGAAATTTCAAACATGATCTATGATCTCATTAAGACCAAAGCCAGTAATAATGGCTTCACGCTAGGGATGAGTCGTCCCGTGGCTTGTTTTTCTGAAAATGCGCCGTCGATCGCAACTCGCAATCACTATAGCATCGTGATCCCATTTCAAGTTAATACTCACCAGTGCTTTTTTGAATTTGTAGCTTTTGAATAAGATCAGGCAAAGCTGCAATAGCTTGGTCTTTTGTTTTTACAGTTCCTGCAAATTGCATTTCACGTAAAGCTTCTAAAATCTTAGATAAAAGAAATTCGGGAGCTTTTTCATTTTTAAGATCTACCACTGATAATAACGGTTCTGGATGTAACTCGATCAACGCCATGGCTTGATCCAAATCTGTTGGTGAAAACAACCCTGCTTCTGTCAGACAAAAATAAGCTTCGTAAAGCCCGGCCTGCCTGTGTTCTGATTTCTCAAGGCGTACGGCTAATTTAAACAGGCTTTGCTGGCTGCTTTGACACAGTAACGCTTCTTTAGTCAATGCTTCGGTCAATCTGACTTCATCTTTGCTGCATTTTAATCTATCTTTTACAAAGCTGATAACCCCGGGACTGAAATTGGCTAAAAAAACTAAATCAAAAACTAAATTGGGCTTGGCCGGTGACAAACTAGACGATTTTTTAATATCATACTGAAATCCAATATGATTCATTATTTGATGGGTCAGTTGGCTTTTCCAAAAAATAATTTTGTTTTTTGATTGGCTGACTTTACTTAATTCTTCACAAATTCTTTCGCCGCTGGTTTGATTCACTTTTTCAGCTAACTTAAAGGCCGCAGCTTCTGTGGCTTTATCCAGTTTGAAATCTAATACGGCTTGAAAGCGTACACAGCGTAATATTCTTAAATAGTCTTCACTAAACCGCGAAGCCGCATCACCGACAGTTTTTAAAACTTGATTTTTCAAATCACTTAATCCGCCGACATAATCAATCAATTGCATTTTGTCCAAATCAAAAAATAAAGCATTAATTGTGAAATCCCTGCGGTAAGCATCAAGTTCAGGGGTTGATCTTATAATTTCAACGGGTCTACGGCCATCTAAGTATTCAGCATCAGTTCTGAAGACCGTCAGATCAATAATATGTGTTTCATCGTTTTTTTTGATGGGTAATTTATAGACTCCAAACTTTTGCCCGGTCAAAACAGCATTGGGAAACAAATCTAGAATTTCCTGGTCAGTCGCGTCTGTAGTCATGTCAATATCATAAGGAGATCGGTCTAAAATAAAATCACGGACGGCCCCGCCAGATATCCAGCACAGGCGATTAATTTTAAATAATTTTTCAGCGCAATTGATCAATTGAAAATACAAATCATGTTTTTTTAAACGATTTATAAATTCATCTCGATTAAAATCCAAATTCATGTATACTATCATTGATGGATTCAATGAATGAAACAACCTTAAAATTAAAAAAAAATCCATTGGATTCCATCACTGATCCAATTTGGCATAAACGTTTATCACAAATCCAATCTGAACTGCAGTTTGATCTGATCGGGCTGACTGATTTAAAAAGACCACTGACTATTGATTTTTACAAAAAATGGTTGGATCAGGGACTTTTTGGCGATATGGATTATTTAAAAAATCATTTCGATGCAAAGGCCAACCCCCAAAACATCGAACCAACATTGTTGTCGGCATTAACAATAGGTCATCACTACTACCCTGTTTTTGATAAACCCGCTGTCTCAAAGCCTGCGCGCATTGCGATGTATGCGCAGAATAATGATTATCATTTTTGGTTGAAAGAAAAACTCAATCAAACCATTATCCTTTTAAAACAAGAATTCCCCGATCACGTGTTTTTACCATTTGTTGATTCTGGACCTGTGCTTGAACGAGACCTCGCGTACCGATCAGGTTTAGGTTGGTTCGGAAAAAATACCTGTTTGATTCATCACCAAAAAGGCAGTTTGTTTTTTATTGCTGAAATTCTCACATCGCTTCCAATCAACGAATCAAATACACTATCTATCGCTACTCATCCTGATTTATGCGGCACTTGCACAAAGTGCATCGATATTTGCCCCACACAAGCGCTGACTCATGATAAAACCATGAAAGCTGATCAATGCATTTCGTATTTAACCATTGAATCGAAAAAAACAGCGCCCATAGAGCTAAGAAAAAAAATCGGAGACTGGTTTTTCGGCTGCGATCTATGCCAAACCGTTTGTCCGTGGAATCAAAAAGTTTTTAAATTGAATCAGGCCACAGCTAATCTAAAATCATCAGATCAGTTGCTGAATTTAAATGACCAAGAAAAAATGGATCTCAATGTTTTTTTAAAAGATATTTTGAATTCGTCGAACAAATCTCTTCAGAAAAAAATGACTGGGTCAGCACTGTTTCGTGCGGCAGGCTTTGGTTTAAAAAGAAATGCAATGATCGTCATTGCCAATCGAAAAATCAAAGACCTTGAAGATGATGTTAAGCTTTATCTTAAAGATGATAAATTAGCTGAACTAGCCCAGTGGACTTTATCCGAACTGAACTTGCCACTTTAAAAAATAAGTAAACCTAAACTGATATTGGGATTTGTTGACCACACAGGCCCCGTTCGCTGATGACTTAGAACAGCGGTCATAAAAAAGTGTTCTGATAAATTAATTTTATACCCTAAATCTAAACGATACCCTGAACGTGACATATCGTTTCGTTGATCTTTTTGCTGCACATAATAGCCGTGACCAAAAAAATTATTTTGAAAATAATAACCTAAGCCAATGATGTAGTTTTTATTTTCTACAATCTGATTTGCCCCACCATTGTCTGTCGATTGATAACGATCAGTGGCATAACCTAAACCCATAAAGTATCGATCACTAGTGATATAGCCCAATTTAACAGTCTGTTGGTTGAACTCACGTTTGTATTTTGCTGTTGCTGTTTGGTTATCTGTCGTCGTATCCAAAACTGAAATTGCATATTCTAATAAAACACCACTGTAATCATAATTGAATGAAGACATCTCTAAAGATGTTTTCCATTGCCTCTCTGAACGGTTGGCTAAAACCGATAAACAAGCCCCTGTTAATAGAGTAAAAACAATGACAATTCTCACCTCCCTATTGTGAAAAATTTATATTAAATGTTCAATGAAGCCTTTTTAGCGTATTGCGTTATTAAGCTGCGTGACATTCTTAATGACAACTCTCTGCGCCTATGGTGATTCACTACTATGAACAAACCGAGTTTCGGATTATTCTTAATCGCCTTTACTCTTTTATCCTCGCAGCCTGTATTCGCAACTGGCGAAGTTCTTACTTTTCGTGGAAAAATCGAACGCATCAATAACGAAAGCTATCTTTCTGAATCGCGCT
>JAYSQO010000101.1:0-22285 GCA_043721535.1 Bdellovibrio sp.
CTATATTGGAAGTGGAAGCCTTAAAAACTTCGGTCATGACTGTGCGGCTCGCGCTAAAACTTCAGGTGCTCCACTGTATAAAAAAATTGGCGACAAATATTGTGTGCTTGCAATTCACGCTGGATGTTATTCAAATAGTGACAAATGTGAAAACGGTATTACCTCAAAATTTTACGATGACATCACATTCAATTTTGCAATTCCCATAGAGCATATAAAAAAAGGTTTACCAGAACCGAAATAAACCCGAACAAAAACTAATCCTTCTAACAGCCATGTGCCATATAATCGCATATAGCTTTTGAAGCCTTTAAAACGGGGACGGAAATCAGGTTTAGTCGTTTTCAATAGTTTTAACAAAAAATCTAGAAAAATGAAAACTTCGTCCCCACGGCCTTGTACAAAAGGGTCGCATTGCTGGCCAAGTCAGAAAAGCGATCATTACTGACTTTTGAAAGACATGGTGGCCACGAGGTTCCTGCCGTAAAAAGAAAAATTATTTATTTTTTAAATATTTTTTGGGTACGGGCTGGAGACCAAAAAAAACCGCTTTTTACAGCGGCTTTGTGCGTAGCTAAAATTTTTCACAAGGAAGTGAAACATGACCGCTGAAATGGCACGTTTCACTTAAGGTACAACTTATTTAGTAAAGCTCGAAAGAATAACGCCTTCGTATTGGACAACGATGTCGTTTCCTTTTTCATCGTGATCTTTACTTTCGCCCGAAGCCGTCATTCGCAAACAGCTATTTGTAACCCAACCGAGTGTATGTTTCGTAGAATCCATATTGGCCACCGCAAATACGAGATGGCCATTATTAGAAGAGGTACCTTCGCCGCGAACTGCGCCGGCGCCGACAACGCTAAAGATTCCATCTATAAATTTAGCTTCGGCACCCCAAATCGCTCCAGTCATAGGATCTCCGGTTAGATAAATTTGCGGCTCATTGTTTTTCATTTCAACCTTTAAGACTCCCTGCTTTTTGAGATAGAAAACCGTTCCAAGATCTGAATAGAGGGACTTTTCGTCAGCAGATTCAGACCACGTGCCACACCAGTTTTCTCCGTAACAGACTCGCCGTCTAACGTTAACCGTGAACCGACCTAAATTTCTTTCGTTGGAATTTGGAAGCGGAATCATGCTTTTTAGTTCTGTGCTCGACAGATGAGTTCCAGGACAACTGGCCGGATCAAATGGATCTGCTGCTGGCTGCGCAGTGCAAGTAGAGTTCACGCCCAAACTATAGATCGCAAGTGCGACATCATCAGGAAAATATTCATTTGCAATTCCAAAATGATGAACAGATTCATGCACTAATAATCGAATAGCACCAGAGATGTCATTTATACCCGAACGGCAAACATTATAAGATAAAATTATATCAGCCTTTGAGGCTGTCTGAGTAAACGCGCATGTGGACTGCGCATCTGTAATCCAGTGATGTCGACTCGAACTAATATCATCAGCGAGAGCTTCTTTATGCTGCATTATCCAGTCTCTGACTTCAGTCTTTACATTGACACTGAAAGAGCATTCTTGTGCGCTTCGAACCCGAGCCGATGCGGATACCCTCGCATCTTCGAATAGAAAATGGAGTGGATCACCACCAGACCCAGTTTCGTTACCGGCCCAAGCGCCGAGTGGTATTAGTATCGCTACCAATCCCGCAATAATTTTTGTTTTCATAAATTCCCCCTTATTAATTTATTTGCGTCCGCTTAACGGAAAAAGCTGGACAACGAGTTTGAAGACTTCTTTTTTATTACTTGATTCTAGATACTGACAAAGTTCGCGTCTGAAATTTTTAATCTTTTCTTTCGCTTCATTAATTTTAGCCGGGTCAATCGCCATTGTAATGGCTGTGAAATCGCAATCTTCAACCGCATCTTGCTCAAGTGAGCGTCTCGCTAAATCAAGATTTTCAGTATGGCTTTTTCGTATTGCCGCATTATGAGTATTGGAAGTTGTTCGAATAGCTTTACCTGTCCAACACAAAAGACCGCGCTTATTGCGCTCTAACAACTTCAATCTTTCAAGAATAACTAAGGCTTTACGAGCTTGACGAATCTGTATGCCTAGTCGACTGGCTATCCATTTTGGTTCATCGCTAAAATCAGGGGTCTCCGCCAAGGAAAGAACTGCAAAAAAATACCATTCAGAAATAAGATGATACTGATCCATATCAACAAGAGTGAAGGCTTCGTCAGACAAAGTCCGACTCATTTTTTCATTGCCTCGACACTTATTGCTCAAAAGGCCAAGGATTTGTTTTTTCTTTTCTGGTTCAACATGAATATTGTAGAAAACCCGCTCGGCTGCCTTCTTAGTAATTCTTAGTTTTTGATTTAAAATCCCAGATACCGCCGCTGGTGACAGATTAAGCCGCTTTGCAAACGCTCTAAGCGAATAAGACGGGTTTTTTAGCTTCGCCTTACTGAATTCATTTTGAATAATTTGAAGAACTTCCATCTCTACAGTCATGATGTGGAGTTAAACCGTGATTAGTTCATTCAATCAACTACTTTTTGAACAAAGTGTTTAAAGATAGTTTTTAAACAGGAGGCGGAGCACAATTACGCTACAAAACCCAATACTTTTGAAGCACAACGAGGTCAGGGTGGCCACGTTTTACTGAAAATCGGGCGGTGCCTGTAGATGAACGACTTTGTTCAAATTGTGATAATGCGGGCTGGCTACAGATTGCTACAGCCCCAATTTTCGCGTCAGTAATTCTAATAGCTTAGACTAGGATTCTCCCTCTCCGCCAATTTATTTTTTAGTGGGATCATTGGCAGCCATGTTTTACAGTCGGCCAAGATTTACTAATGATATTGATTTAGTTTTGCGAATTAGCCCTGACCAGATTCAAGTTTTTGAAAAAGCATTTAGCTTGGATCAATATTATTGCCCGCCGAATGAAGTTTTAAAAGACGAGGTTTTGCGCGGAGGAATGTTTAATTTAATCCATCATGAATCTGGAATAAAAATAGATGTTGTCCTTTTAAATAAGACTGAATTTTATCAATCTGAATTTGAGCGCCGCCAAAAAGTAGAACTTATCCCAGACCTATTTGTCTATATTGCTACTGCAGAGGATATGATCATAAAAAAATTGGATTTCTATCGCGAAGGAGGATCTGAAAAGCATATTCAGGATATTCGCGAAATATTGGCAGAAAATTCTTTAGATAAAGATTATATACAGAAATGGGTGGAATATTTTGGTCTTAGTTCTCAATGGCAAAAGGCACAAAGCTAAACTATTGAACCCCCACAAATCGCGATTTTTAATACCTGGGTGTGCGAATATCTCACCCAGGTATTTTTGTAATGGCCTAAACTAATGATTAGATTGAGAAAAACTGATTTCAGTAATTATTAAAATCCTCTCCGCCAATTTCTAATGATTTATTATTAGAATAATGGCCTAATTTAAGCAACATGACTACCCAAGCAGTAACTATTTCACAAACTCTAATCGAGTATTTAATTCAAGATGCTGAATTTGCTTTTCTTATGGGGTCTGCTGAAACTGAAAGATTTCATGCGCAGAGTGATATTGACGTAGCTGTTTTTTGGAAAACTTCGTGTGAAGAATCAAAAAGACAACAATACCACCGAACATTGGAAGAAAAGTTTAATCGCGATGTGGACTTGATTTCACTTAATAAAATCGACGTTATTTTTGCCAGACAAGTCTTAGAAAGTGGACGCATTCTTTTTACTAACTCGGATGGATTTTTACTGAACTGGAAAATGGAACAGATGTCTGACTATCCTGATTTTAAAGCGTCTCGTAAAATTATAGAAGAGAATATATTAAAAAGGAAAAAGTATGTCTGAAATGGATATTATTCTTTCAAAAATTAACATCATTAAAAATTGCATAATGGCGATTGAAAAGGCGACTCTAAAAGAAAAAGAGTCTGATTTTTTGTTGTCTATTTATGAAATCAATTTACAGCGAGCAGTGCAAGCTTGTATCGACTTAGCTAATACCATTATTGCCAAAGAAGGCTTAGGTTTGCCAAACAGTTATCGACAATCTTTCGAAATTTTGAATACACACGGCATAATAAATAATGAAGTATCAGTTAAAATGAAATCAATGGTCGGATTTAGAAATATTTCTGTACACGACTACGGTGTGATCAAACCTGAAATTGTACATTCGATCGTCAAGAATCATCTTGTAGATTTTGAATCTTTTTATACTGTTGTTTTAAGCCATGCAAAAAGTTGGTAATTTAAAAAGCAATACAATGGGTTCAAATCCCACCCTCTTTGCCATTCTCGCTAAATTATTTTTCTAAGACTTTTTCAATTCTTGAATCGGGATACAACCAGAGTATCGCAACAAACGAGTACAGCGCAAAGGCCACTTCGGGTATCCAAAAAGAGATGATGAGGGCAGAAATATAGAGAACAAGAGAAATTCGTTCCTTTAATTGGCCACCTAAAGCTTTGTGTAACTTAGAGGTCGTGGAATGATTGTTAAGTAAGCTTACTGTTAATATATAATAGCCAACTGCCGACATGAGTAAAACAAAACCGTACAAAGTTACTGTTATACTCGCAAAATTATTTTCTCCCATCCAGCCAGAAGCAAATGGAATTAGTGACAACCAAAATAACAGAAACAAATTAGCCCAAAGAACTTTTCCGTCAATTTTATTTATTGATTGAAATAAATGATGGTGATTGTTCCAGTAAATACCCACATATATAAAACTAATAATATAACTTAGAAAAACAGGGCCTAATTTCACAAGGGAATCCATCGTTGCCACCTGAGGAACTTTAATTTCTAAAACCATAATAGTTATGATGATGGCAATGACACCGTCACTAAAAGCTTCAAGTCTATTTTTGTTCATTGTGTTTTCCAGCATTCATTGCAACAGCCAAATTGTGTTTTGCTGCTTCTGATTCAGGATGTGATTTGCGGGCTATCGTCAGTAAAGAAATTGTTTCTTTATACTGCCCTTTTTTAAAAGTTATATTTGAAAGTCCGATTAAGGCCACTAAACTTGTAGGCCATTTTTTTAAGATAGCTCTGTAACTGATTTCTGCTTCGTTAAATTTGTTAGCCTGTTCTAAACCAACTGCAGCAGTTACATGAGATAGTTCATCAGCTGATGCGGATAATTTTCCTGCAGGTAAAACAACTAATCCCCAATAATCCCCTAGCTTCCATGATCGTTCAAATTCTGCCATGTCTATGCGGGTGTAGGCCTCGTGTCCCGAATGCATGATGATTTCTTTTTTTTGTAAATCGTAACCCAATATTAAAGCGTAATGCCATTGCGGCATCCAACTTAATGCTAAGTTTTCAAAAACAATAACTGGGTTTCCTGCAGAAACTTCTTTTAATAGTGATGAAAGATTTTGAATCTGAATCGCAGTTAAACCCTGTCTGCGACTGGTGCTGATCAGGTCAGATTGCAAACTGCCTTTAAAGCCTGGGGTGTAAACTTGTTTTGCGATGTCTTCTATTTTGACGGAGTGGCCAGCGTGCTGCATGGCCATCGTCAGTGTTGCAGGCCCACAATAACCGACTGATTGATCAACGAAGGGAACATTTTCTATAGTTGATGCAATCGGAAGAGTATTTCGATCAGTTAATATTTTTTCAGTCTGGATGGCTTTAGTTGCACATCCAGCCAATAAAAACATAAAAAACAATATAAAAAATAATCGCAGCAGGTTCGCAAACATTATTTAACACACTTAATTATATTCGCTTAATCAGAAAAATAATAAGAACAACGACTAAAATCGCGACTAAGATATCTCCACCAGCGCGGGCCTGCTGAACTTGTCCTGAAAGCTGTCGCATTTCTTGGTCTGATAAACTAGCTAGTCGTGAATTCACCTCGTCAGCATTCAGACCTTGCTTCATAAGCTCTGCTTGCACGTCAGTTTTAGAAATATAGTTTTCAATTTCTTTTTGTGCATTTTCACGCGTTATATCTGCCAGTACAGATCCTGCACTGATCATCTGAGCTTGTTTCTGCATAATTGTATCTGCTAACACTACATCAGGAATATGTGACATTAAAATTGTTAGAACTGCGATTGTAAAAAATTTTGTTAGACCAGTTAATTTCATTTAAAATCCTTTTCTTGCGATACATATCGCGTTTTTGTTTTCTTAGTTAGGGCGTTAATCCCCGCTAAGGGTCATTTCTACTCGTATTCTCGAGCAGAACTTATCCTAGCGACGTGAATTCCCTATTAATAGATTGATAGAGCAATCCACGTACCGCTTTTAAGTTTTTACTCCGTAACCCATATATGAAAGCAGTAAGCTTTTAGTTAATTCAAATCTCATTGTTTTTGGCACTAAGCCCGTTAAATAATTTTTAATGGGGATCGTGCTAAATACGGGCTTAATCCCCGTCATGTCTTTAACATCGATATGATTCGTCAGACAATAGTTTTCTAGTTCCTGAGGTTTAATAAACATACGTAGCAAATGAAGATTCTTGGGAGAATTTTTAATAAGCCATTCGACCAGTTTAATGACCACGACATAAGCTAAAATGTTTCTATTAAACGTATGAAAAATAAAAATCCCATTTGGTTTTAAAATTCGTGAAATTTCTTTAACCACTAGTTCAGGGTGTTCAACATGTTCTAAGAAATCCATCGCAGTGATGACGTCAAACGATTCGTTAGCAAATGGTAATTTATAAGCGTCGGCTTCTAGATAGGTCACAGTCTTTGTGGCATCGTGGCGTTTGGCTGCATTTAGGCTTTCCACAGACATATCCACACCGGTGACTTTGTAATTATGTGATCCCAGGGCGTTTGATAAAAATCCGCCACCACACCCTACATCTAGTATCGTTGTGGTTTCTGGGTGTGCAAAATGAAGCTTTATTTTATCTAAGACCCATGGAAGTTTAGCTTTTGATTCGTGTCGTAACAAGGCAATAGGATCATCGTCAGCTGTGTACCACTTATCACCGTAGTCATCATAGATCGCATTATTTATTAGTGTTGTTGTTGTTTTTTCCACGAAAGACTCCAGTAAAAAATTTGATAGAACATCACGACCACTAGAACAGCTATTTGACCTTTGATAAAATCGATATATAAATTATTTTTCCATAAATAAGCGGCGCTGATAAAACACATTGGGTGTAAAATAAATAAAAAAGCATGTAGCCAGTTCTCGCGGGCTTCGCATAATTCTGTGTGAACAAATTCATCTTTGGTTACAAACATAGACGAAAAGAAAGCTAAACCCATAAATATGTATATATTATTTTCTGAATAAGTATTTAAAATTATGTAGGCAAAGCAAATTATCACAGTCAATGTATCTAGTGGATGTCCGATTTTCTCCCATAAACCTAATCCGCGCTTTTTATGAAAATATAATTCATCAAAAATCATGGCGACAGCTTGTAAAATAAATGGAGCAAACAGAAAAAACTCTAACATATCAACAGACCTCTAGGACACAGCCAAAAACTGTAAGGCCTGGACCAAAAGCAAAGCTGATAATTTTTTGACCGGTTTTAATCGATTCATCTTTTAGCATGGCCTCCCATACATGGGGTAACGTAGCTGATGACATATTTCCGCGTTCAAATAAAACTTTTTTACTGTGGGCAACTTTATGTTCAGGTAGCTCTAAAATTTCTTTAACTGTGTCGATGATCTTTGGTCCACCAGGATGAATCGCAAATTCCGCAGCTGCTAAATCAGTGATTTCAAGTTTAGCTAGCTTTAGCAATTCATCTAAGAATGGTTTTATTCCTGTTTTTATTTTTAACGGGACTTCCCGTGATAAATTCATTTGCATACCCCATGATGTGGGTATCCATGACATATCTTGAGTCGAATCAAGAATTATTTTTTCGTGCAATGCCAAAACTTTAAACTGACGTTGTGATTTATTTATTTTACTTGTTGCTGTGTACCTGATGTGCCCATCGGCAAAAAGTGTTTGTACAATAGTTTGTTCAGGAGTCTGTGCAAGCGGGTTCATATGTAGCCCACACATTTCAGTGTGAAAAATGTCGACTTGGTAGTTATCAACCTTGGTCTTATTTTCCGCCACAAGACCCTGAGCAATACGAATCGCGGGCATAGAAGCATAACACCCCATGTGGTAAGCATGGGTCACGGCCGTTGATTTGTTCCAATCAGGACTGATCACAATTTTTTGAGCTGCACTGGGTGAAATATAACCTGTACAAGTCACATGAATTAAATGATCAGGCAGGTTTTGTTTTTTTGAATAGGCCTTATTAAAAACTTCATCAGCGCGTTCGCTAAAAAATAATGTTCGACCATAAATATCTAAGCCCGTTTGTTGATGTTCATCAACTTTGTAAATTTCGGCTTTAGATAAATCTGCCAGGCTAGCATCAGAGCATTCTAAATAACGCTGATTAATTTGATTTTCTTTAACCGCATACCTATCAAAAAGTTTTTCCAAGGTGACAAGATTATCTTGACTGTAAGTTGTCTTTGGGTTTAATTTTTCAGCTGTCTTGTGGCAGTTCGCTGTCCATTTTAATAAATCAGATTGCACAAAACAATGTTTTGGATAAAAAATTTCAAAATCTGATAGGTATGTATATTGCTCTGTCATCTGAATGACCCCATTTTAGTGATCAACATACTGCTACCAATATCTAGAGGCAACTTGAGTTCAACTTAATTTAAATATAATAACTTATGGTGAACTATCTATAGGCTTTAGGGGTATTAATACCCGCCATCTGATGAACGACATATTTAGTAATATAGAACTAATCTGCCAAAGATGTTTCAATAAAAGATAAGGTCATTTGGCTATAGGCTGTCATATACTGGGCTTGGTATAAAGAATCAGATATCTTTTTTCGCGAATAGTATAAAGATCGATTCACAGAAATTTGAAAATAATCTGAATCAGTAAAAGTTTTTGTATTGGGGCGACAATACACAGGCCCACCCGAATCACCATAAGAAGCCACAGAATATTTTAAAGTGTCGGGTTTGTAGTATTTAAAGTAAGTTGGAATTTCTAAAACATCCTGATCTTCTTCGTTAGGATTATTCATAAAAATATTAAAAAATTCTTCCGTGCTTACAAAAGAACTTTCTTGTAATTGTTTTGAATTAATAAGACCCACATTTAATAAACCTGTTGTCGCATTTTTATCTAAACCAAAGCCTGCTGCGTAACAAATAAGATCATCAGTTTTTGAAGGCGATGTGTTGACCTTAATAGGCTCAGATTTCAATTTACGATCTAGATGAATCACGGCTACGTCAAAAAATTCGTCACCCGCAAGGTAGTTCGGATGCATAACATATTTGGTTCCGTAAGCTGTTTCTTTGAATTGAATCGGGTCTAAAATCAGACGGTTTCCGCCTTTTGTTATGACCTCAGTGATTGATGAACTGCTAACACCCTGATAACCACACTGAACTAAAATTGTTGTATTGTGTTTAAGACTTTCGACACAATGGGCAGCTGTTAAAATTTTATTTTCTTTAACTAAAGATCCTGAACAAATACTATAATCACTATTGCTTTTCGTGATAATTCGACAAATACTATCAGGCCCAACACTAGATATAGACCCATACCCACCAATGCCAGCATATGTTTTAGGGAATAGAAAAAAGAGCAAAACTGCTAAAAAAATTTTCATCAGCGGATCCTATCATTAAAGGGCTTTTGCCATAGGAAAAAACAAGCTGTCGAAAAATTTGACAGTGAATATTACAGGGTAGGTCTGTTTAATAGCAGCCCAGATGCTTGTTTCATTCAGTTGCATTAAAAATTAGAGGTCTTCATCAGAATCATCTATAATTCACATCATGAATAAACCTACACTAAATTTAAATCAGTACGGCCTGACTTTTAAGGACATAAAATCAGATACTGCTCTTGCGCAGCTATTTCAGCGTGTCAGCACCAACGACGATGCTAGCCGATTCATTAAATATAACAAATGGCTTGAATCATTCCATTTAAAAAATACTGTGACTGAAGAAGTTGACTTCCGCAAAATCAAAATTAGTGGGCAACAAAAAATTAATTTTTCATCGTGTAGTTATTTAGGCTTAGAACTTCATCCAGAAATTATCTTAGCTGCGCAACAAGCGCTGCACAAATGGGGCAATCATGCAGGAAGCTCTCGTATTTTTTCAACTCAAGAAAATTTAATGCAGCTAGAAGATGAAATTGCCCAGTACGTCGGTGCAGAATCTGCATTGGTCGGCATTAATGTTTCACAAATTCATCAGGGAACTATCCCTGCTTTATTTTCAGGAAATGATTGCGCAATATTTGTTGATCGCCATGCCCACACCAGCATGTATCAAGCTAGCCTTATCGCAAAGGCTAAAGGCACTGAAATAGTTCGAGTTGATACAACTCAGTGCTTAGAAAGCTTAAAAAATATTTTGATTAAAAATTCTAGAAAAACAAAAGTTTTATTAGTTGATGGTGTTTACAGCATGCAAGGAACTATCCCTGCGTTCAAAGAACTTGAAAAAATTTGTCGCAAAGCAAATACAGTTTTGTATGTTGATGATGCCCACGGCCTAGGCGTTGTGGGCGCCACAGGTGCCGGAGTGCGTGAATTATTTAATTTATCTTTTGATAACTTAATTCTAGTTGGTGGCTTTCAAAAAGCATTAGGATCATACGGATCATTTGTCGCTGCCAAAAAATCAATGATTGATTTATTACGCATTTTAAATAAGGCCTATATTTTTTCAGGACCTCTGCAGCCCCAAGCTGTCGAATCATCACGAAAAGCCATTCAGATTTCTCAGTCAGAAGAAGGAGTTTTTCGTAGACATCAATTAAGAAAGAAAACAGAATTAGTGTGGTCAGCTTTAGTTGGTATGGGCTATCAAGTTGGTCAAGTTGAAACTCCGATCCTGCCGATTTTCATGGGAAACGATATTAAAACACTCATGGCGGGTCGCAAACTATTTGATGAAGGTATATTTATTAGTTCAGTGTTATACCCTGCTGTACCAAAAAACGAAGGCATCTTAAGGCTGTCTTTAAATGCAATTCACACAGATAGCGATATTGAAGAATTACTAAAGGCATTTAAAAATTTAAAAACCTATTTAGATGATAAACATAGTGTGTTTTACCAGCAGTATTACGAATTCACGAAAGAAGTTATTAAATCAAAGCTTTTGGGAAAAAATTATTCAGGCCTATGATGACCTATCAAATTCTTGATCCTAAAAAAAGTGATCATTATTTTATTCAGCTAAATGATCAAAAGGCCAGGGATGCAAAAAAGTTTAATGGTTTTGAGGCATTTAACAATAAATTATATAAGTCTGATTTTAAACTATTAGATGAACTTTTCGACTGTAAAAATATTATTTTTTTCTCTGATTCAGGATCAGTTATTGCAGCCTGCACACACTACAAGCCAAATGCTGATTTATTAGCACAAGACTATTTTGAAACTTTGGGAAACTTTTTATTTGCTGATCAAATCAGTAATGAACAACTTAGAAATTGCGGTCAAATTCTACAAAAATTATTTAATACGACAAAAATTATATTGCCGCTTAATGGCAGCTTAAATTTAGGTGTATACCATAATCCAAATAAAGGCGAAAAGGCTTCGTTCTTAACAACAGAATACAACAAGCAAATCACAGATTTTTTCAAAGTTAATAAGGACATTTTTCTAAACTACAGAACGAGCTATGCACTAACGTTAGATCTCAACATCGAAACTATTCAGCAAATTAAAACAGAGCTTAAAAACAGAAATGATGCCTCAGGGTTTTCAACAAGAACGTTTAATCGACTACGTCCTATAAAAGATCTTCAAACGTATAATCAGTTAGTTAATGATTCTATGATAGGACATTTTATGTTTTTTCCGATTCAATGGAAGGCCATGAAACAGCTACTATTGCCGCTGATTTTATTTATAGTACCAAAATACTTCAGATTTATATTGAAGGATAAAACAGTAATTGGTTTTGTATTAGCTGTTCCTGACTATAATGAACTCATGACTGATTCAAAATCTGATCTTATGAATTTTTTAAGTTGTGTATTAAATCGCCAAAAAATTAAAACCGCCCGAATTATTTATTCTTGTTTACTGCCGAAGTACCAAGGTAAGAAACTGATTAAAGTCGCTCGCCATCGGGTTCTGATTGATTTATTTAACGATGGGTTTACATCAGTGGAAAGCAGTTATATTGATGAAAATAATCACAAATCGATTGGCAATGTTCACTCTACAGGCGCTAAACTAAAACAGAATTATTTTTTATACAAAATAGAGCAATCCTAACTATCGCAATGGCTGTACGCATCGTAATTACCACACCCAGTTTGACTATTCTAAGCCCCCACGTTTTAATTTATTCATATTTAGTATTATTAAAAAACAACATGAACGGAGAATTAAAATGGTAAAACTATTAACAACTATGGCGTGCTTAATTTCTTTAGCAGTAACCCAAGTGAATGCGCAAGATGCAGCGACAAAATCTTTTGATGGTGAATCAGAAGCATCAGTCGTCATTATCGACGGTCTTTCAAAATCAGAAACATACGGCGGAAAAACAAAAAATAATTACAAGTTAACAGACACTGACATTATGACTATTTTTGGTAAATACATTAAGACATCGACTCAGTTATCTGGGGCAGCCAGTAAATCAGAAACAGCTAGAAACTGGGAGGCTGGTTTAAGATATGAAAAAATTTTTACAGCAGACGTGCTAAGTGGATTCTTACAGCACAAAGCTGAATCTGATCCTTACAATGGTATTTTTACACAAAGAGATTCAACAGATTTGGGTGCTAAATACTTTTTAGTCAAATCAGACACATTAAGTTCATTTTTAGAGGCTGGTGTTCGTTATGCGACTCAGAACCCCGAATTTACTGATACTGCAGGTAAAAGATCTAAATCAACCACAGCAGCAAGGCTTTATTCTGAAACAAGTGGAAAATTTAACGATTCAACATCAGGTAAATTCTGGGTTGAATATGTACCAAATTTTGAAAGCAGCGACTTTTCTTATTACACAGCTGAAGCTTCATTAACTGTGGCAATGAGCAGTCTACTTTCATTGAAAACAGCGTACAATGTTTACCACCGCGAAATCGGCGACAAAAAAGACACGACAACTTTTACAACAGCACTTGTGGCAAAATACTAACAACTAAATACTAATTTACTAAAAACAAAAAAAGGAGATTTTATGTTCGGAGAATTTAAAACGTTTATTGCTCAAGGTAATGTTATGGATCTAGCAGTCGGCGTTATCATCGGTGGGGCATTTGGTAAAATCGTTAATTCACTTGTAAACGACATTCTTATGCCGTTAATCAGTTTATTAATGAAGGGCGTGAATGTGACTGAGCAGTTTATAGCTCTTGATGGGAACGCTTATGCGACCTTAGAAGAAGCTAAAAAACAAGGTATTGCAGCATTAGCCTACGGTAATTTCTTACAGGGTGTGATCGACTTTTTAATCATCGCTTTTGTGTTGTTTATTATCATCAAACAGGCTAACAAAGTGAAAACACCTAAAAAAGCTTAATTTAAAAGCACAACCGCTTTAACTGCTTAATCCTATGGAGGCCCTTATGAAAAAATTAATAATTGCAACAATGCTATTCGTTTTATCCTCGTGTGTTGATCTAGCAGGTCAGCTTAAAGTTTTCAAAAGCTTTAAAGTTAAATCAAACAGCCAATTAGTTACAGTTAATGAGGGCCAATATAAAGCTAAATTAGATATCAAAAAAAATAGAACTAAAGTCACATTAGAAAATAGTTCTAACAAAATCAAATTTGAAATTAAAACTTCTACATCTAATTCGCTTCCACAAAACGGATCGTTTGAATTAAGATCAACTGAAATTAACCAACCGTTTAATATCTTAGGCCAGGTAGAAACAAAAGTTTCCAAATCAGGAACTAAATCTGGTTACGAATCATGTACATACCGTGATACGCAAACTGTTTGCACACCACAAGGTTGCTTTGTTCAACACATTGATCGTTTCGGGCAAAAAAATGTTGAATACTATGATGAATACACAGATCAAAAAGTTGATTTTAATATAACAAATGAAATCAGTGTCGATGATATCTTCGGTGAATTTAACAGCCAATCAAGATCTGCTCGTCGTATTATTATTCGCGAAGGTCGTTGTTGGTAATTATTATTTTACATGAGCATTTAGATGTCTATTTAAGATCTGAATGCTTTTTAAAATTAAATCTGGTCGTGACCAAGGTATAAAATGATTTAAATCTGGCTCACGAAAAATCATTAAAACTTGTTTATCATTTAAATTCTTTTTTATAAAATCTACATTTTCAACTGGCACCAAAGAATCTTTTTCACCATGAACAATAACGACTGGTGCGCTTATCTTTTTCCAATCAGATAAAATAATTTTTAATTCATTTTTTAATGCAAATATTTCCTCATTACATACACGTAACACTGTAGGAATTAAATATCTAAATGGCCACCACGTAGCTGGATACTGGATCCATTTAATCTCTTCCAGATCTGGGTCTACTGAACTGGCTACAAATATTAAGCCAGCGACTTGATCAGGAAAATCCATAGCTGCTTTTGCAATGACTGGCCCACCAAAGGAATGCCCGACAAGTATAACGCCTAAGCCACTGCGATTTGTTTTTAATACAGCCATAATGTCTTCAGATTGTTTTTTTAATGAAATTTCTGTTCGACCTAAATTATCTTTTCCGTAACCTGGTCGGTCGACAGCAATCAAATGATAATTTTTCTGTAGATCTTTATTTAGTAAAAAATCAGACCAGTTGTCCCATGAACCAGGAGACCCATGTATAAGCAAAACAGGCCTTTTTGTGGGATCACCAGACCAAGCATAATTCATCGTACGGTGAGGTGATTGATAAGTCAGAATTTGACCAGAATATTCTTTTTTGAATTGTATAATATCTTTTTCAATGTTTTTTGTTGGATTCACACAAGAAGATAAAAATAAAAAAATAATAAAGAATAATTTTTGAAGCATGTCCTAAAGTGTATAGTTATTTTCTAAACCGTCATCAAATTTTATTTTTTCCCTTGCCTGGCTTTTTAACTTCACAAGGCTTCCAATTAACGCCAAAACTTTGGCGAGTTGACGTATCCACACTGTCTAATGTTAATAGTGTTATAGGTGGGTTGTTACCAGTTTGTTTGCCGGATTGTGAAGATAAAGAAATTTTTATCATTAGCTGTACCTGCTTGGCACGACACACAGACCATGATTGTTGATCTTCCCTTAATGAATATCTGTGAAAGTAAATATCACTAAACGGACCTTGAATTGTTAAATTACTAAACGTGGCTTCAGCTTTATCTTTGTTTAGATTATATCTAGCATTGTGTTCGGCGACGCCGCCCTCTTCAACATTCGCAAATCCGCGATAATCAACCGAAGCTAGCGACATTGACCAATTTTCTGGGATAGCAATTTTCATTTTGATTATGCAGTGTTTTTTATCAATTCTGGGTGAAGCGGGTGTTCCCGATTCGGTGATAAAATTATCAAATAAAAAAGATAATTCTTTTTTATCTGGGCTTAATTGTCCACGAACTTGGCCTGGCAAACAACCATCACCACTAACTACTGAATCGATAATTTGAACACCTTCTGGGGTTGTTTGTGAAAAAACTTGTGTTGAAGCAAGAATTAAAAGAAGTGATAAAATTTTTTTCATATAAGCCTCGATCTTTAATGAGTGGTTATCGGGAGGAGCTGTATTAGGTCCTTAAAAAGTAAAGGCCTTGTGTTTCACACTAAGGCCTAAACATTAACTAATTACATCGTCTAAATTTTAAATGATAAACTAAACCAGATGAAACATCGGCGCTATCGACTGTCGCAAGAACTTCTTCTAAACGATTGTTTGTCGTAGCCATGATCGATGAATTTACACGTAAATTCACACTAGCTCCGCAAGGTGTCCAAACTAAAGTTGTTGCAAGTAACTGATCCGTAATAGAATAATTATCCGCGTGAGGTCCAATTATTGAACGGCTAATACGTGGTCCACGTGAACCTGCCCAAAAATATTCAACATCAAACTGCGAACGGCCGCCTCTTGGAATTGATGTAAATCCGCGATAATCAACCTGGAAAACAGCAACTGAATAACCGTTAGGAACTTGCACTGGAATGCTTATATTACATGATTTACGATCTAGTCTTTTTCCTGTTGATCCACCTGCTTCAGCGACGTAACTATCAAAAAGAATACTTAAAGCTGTTCCATCGGGACTCAGATTTGCGCTTGCACTTCCGCCAGGACAACCTGTTCCGCCGTAATATGGTTGGCCTAACCGAAGTTGTGCCTCAGCCTGTATTGTAGCTAGTGCAACAAACACGATTGCAATTTTCGAAAAATAATTTGTCATGGTTTTCTCCTTTTAAAGATTTTTTTGAAGTGACACGGTATCACTTTCAATAATTAATAAAGCAAACGCAGTGCCATATAGAAAAGATACAAAATGGCTCTGAAACAATAACACATCACAGCAAAAAAGGTTAATTTTAAGATTCGATTAAGATTACAAAACTGCGCCTCCAAGCTATCGACAAATTAAAATTTTAATTATTAGATAATAAAAAAATAATCCACTTAAGGGGAGCTTTTATGAAAAAGATTTTAGGTTTTATTGCCACATTTGGAATCATCACAACTGCAAATGCAGAAACATCTTTTTCTTGGAAAGGTGATTTTCGCTACCGCACTGAAAGTATTAAAAACGAACAAACACCTCCGACAGAAGACACAACACGATTACGCCAAAGAATGCGTTTACGAGTTGGCGCTACAGCCACAGTGAACGAGTCAACAGACGTGACGCTACGATTAGCAACAGGTTCAACAGCTACCGCTAATACAAATTCAACAAATCAAGATTTCACTGACTACTACTCTAAAAAAGGAATCAATGTTGATTTAGCCTATGCTCAGCATAAAGTTTCTGACAGCTTAACCGTTTGGTTAGGTAAATCACCGCTAGCTTTCTACACAGCTGGTGGAAATGATTTAGTATTCGATACAGATGTTACACCTGAAGGAATTTCAGCGAAGTATAAAAATTCAAATGATAACTTTGATTTTTTATTTAATACGTCTGCCACATGGTTAAACGAAAGATTTAACACAACAGATGCCAGTGATGCTGATGTGGGTTTATTAGCTGCACAAATCGGCGGACTGTATAAATCTGAAGATTTTTTCACAGGGTTAACACTTTCAAACTATTCATATTCAAACATTAAAGGTTCTGCAGCGACAGTCGCTGGTGGAAACTCAACAGTTGGTGGCAATTATGAAAAAGAATTTGAAATTCTTGCTGCCGGATTAGAACTAGGTACAAATTCATTAGGGGCACCGTTAGTTATTTACGGAGAAGCTGCGCAAAACACAAAAGCTGATGATTATAAATCAGCATGGAATGCGGGCTTAAAATACGGAAAACTAAAAGACTTAGGATCATGGGCTATTTCATCAGACTACCGCGAAGTTCAAAAAGATGCTGTTATCGGGGTATTAACAGATTCTAATTCCTCTGACGGCGGCACAGATGTGCGTAGTCACCGCACTATGATTAGCTACCAATGGTTAGAAAACTCAACGATTTCAGCAAGGTATTTTAAAGGATTCAAAACGATCAGCAATAATAAGAAAAATTACGAAAGAATCATGTTAGATTTTGGATATAGTTTTTAGTGTACACGAACCATAAAAACTACTGTGCTGTCTGGCACAGTAGTTTTAGTTCTAATCAGTCACAAGCTAGCTCACGGATATGCGAATTAGTTTCAGATTTAAAGTTGTACCAATCTCCAACTAAATTTAGCATCAAAGTATGAAAAATGAAAAATTGTCTTTAGTGCTTCTTATTCTTGGTTTTGTTTCTATCATTGCTTCAATTGCTATTTGGTATGTAGCTAAAGAACCAGATTTAGCTCACGGAGAGCGATTCGGAATATTTGTTGGTCTATGGGCACCAACATTCTTTATTTTGTCAGATCGCTTATCTGTAAAAACAAAATAAATTTTTATTAAATCTGAAACAACTATCGTCCTTTCATAGTCAAGCCATCTAACATAGATGGCTTGCAAGGACTCCATTCGTTAATATCAGACAGACCAATCATAAATGTTTCTAGCAAATTCTTTACTTGTTGTTATGGCAAACTCATATTCATCTAGTTTGAATGGATTGGAAGGAAGAGTTGTTCTGCCTTGATGCTGCTCTAACTTATAAATTTCGTTATAGATCATTTCAGCTAGCACTTTTCCTTGGAAATTATCAACGTACGTTAGACAAAAAGCTTTTTCAAAAATTTGCTTAACGAATTTAAAAAGCTCTGCTTTTTTTATTTTTTCAGAACTGCGATATTTTTTTTGAAGCTCTTCAAAGATCATATAAGTTTCATAGTCGTATTCGCAAACACCAGTCATCATGCCATTATCGCCAACGTCTGCACATTTACCTAAGTTAGCTTTATTCACAACCTCACGTATTAAGTAGTAAAGTTCAATTTCATAGAACGTTTTCTTAAGATTTAATGGTGCTGTATCAAAAATTTTATCTGACAGGTCGTATTTGAATTGTTTGTACATTTTTAGCCATTAATAGCCTGGCTTTGGGCAAAGTAAAAGAAATTCGGTGATTTGCGGTACCACTCACCGAGATGGCGGAAAGCGAGGGATTCGAACCCTCGAGCCCCGCGAAGGGCTGCCAGTTTTCAAGACTGGTGTATTCAACCGCTCTACCAGCTTTCCGTTGATTGTTTTATTGGAATTAGCGGTTGGTATCAACGGATTTTTTGATTTTTTTACAAAACTAGGACTTGGTAGATCGCAATTTACAAAAGTGATTCAAAATTGATTAAAATGTTAGCGATAGTTAGCGGATTTCTGTTTTGTTACCCATATAAGGTCGTAAAACCTGAGGAATTTCGATGCTACCGTCTTCACGTTGGTAGTTTTCAAAAATCGCAACAAGTGTTCTTCCGATAGCTAATCCACTGCCGTTTAAAGTGTGTACGAATTGCGGTTTGCCACCGTCTTTAGGTTTAAAACGGATGTTGGCCCTACGAGCCTGAAAATCTTCAAAGTTCGAACACGAGCTAATTTCGCGGTAAGCATTTTGTCCTGGTAACCAAACTTCTAAATCATAAGTTTTTGATGATCCAAAACCCATATCACCGGTGCATAATAAAGTTTTACGATATGGAAGTTGTAATTCAGTTAAAACTTTTTCAGCATGCGATGTTAATAATTCATGAACTTCATAGGATTGTGATGGATGACAAAACGTCATCAATTCGACTTTATTAAATTGATGCTGACGAATAAGACCTTTTGTATCTTTACCATAACTACCGGCTTCAGATCTGAAACACGGAGAATAAGCGCAAAATGATTTTGGTAAATCAGATTCGTTTAAAGTTTCATTTGAATAATAATTTGTAACCGGAACTTCTGCCGTAGGAATTAAATAATAATCTGTATTTTCAAGATGAAACACATCTTCTTTAAATTTTGGAAACTGTCCCGTGCCAGTCATACTTTGGCTGTTCACCATAAATGGAGGAATCATTTCGGTGTAGTTATGTTTATTAGAATGTAAATCCATCATGAATTGAACCAATGCACGTTCCATTTGGGCTGCTGCACCTTTTAAAAAAGTAAATCTTGCGCCGGTTGTTTTAGCTGCACGTTCAAAATCAATAATGTTTAAGGCTTCGCCTAATTCAATGTGTTCTTTAGCTTTGAAAGAAAACTTTTTAGGTTCACCCACTGTTTTAACAATTTTATTTTCATGTTCTGATTTTCCAACCGGAACCGAATCATGAGGCTTATTAGGAATTGTTAATAACAAATGATGAACTTCTTCGTCAGCTACCGTTGCCTGAGTTTCTAAATCTTTAACTTGAGCTTTTAACAGATCAACTTGTGTTAGCAAAGCGGAAGCATCTTTGCCTTCACGTTTAAATTGGCCAATTTCAGCACTTAATTTATTTTGTTTGGCTTTTTCAGTTTCAGCCTGAGTCATTGTTTCTTTGCGTTTGATATTCAAATGCATGATCTGATCTAATGTAGCTATTAAATTTTCTGTCGAAGCATTACGATTGAGAAGACTTTTTTTGTAGTCATCGTAGTAAGAAGTTCCATTTTCAGATTTTTTTTCAAGAAGTTTAATATCAATCACAAAAATTCCTTTAAAACTTAATTAGGGAGCTATTTTAATGTACATATTAAGCACCGTTGCAATCAACACACAAATTAAATCAAAAATAAGAATTTGCGGCAAACTAAGCCTAGATAGGGCTTTATATACACTAGCAGTTAAAACTGTAGTTAGAAAAACAAGAGTTAGGGTTCCGGATTGTGTCATCTCTTGAACGATCAGTGCTAACACTAACCCTAGAAAAAACCCTGAAATCAGCCTGAATAATATATGAGTTAAACTATGGGTAGCATTTTTAGCGCCCATCCTCATATCATTTGATAAATTTTGCAATTTTCCACCAAGACCCATATTTAACCACCTAAGGTTGTAATTTTTGTTTCAATTTGATTTCTATCGCTGGCATTTGGCGAAAGATCTAGATAGCGGCGAAATTGTTTGATGGCCTCACTCGTGTCTCCGCTTCTTTCAGAGATATGGCCCATTTCTCTGTAAATGGGAGGATAGCCGTTTTCTCGAGTTTTAGCAATTTCTAGCATATCACTGGCGATATCAATAGCATCACTGCGACGATAACAGATGGCCGCATCAACGTAGAGGGCTGCATTTGCGGGACGTAATTTAATCGCCAACGAATATTCAGCGGCACATTCTTTGAACTGCTCCTTTTTTGTATAAACTGCTGCAGCTAAAATATACGGATCAGCTAAGCTTGGATTTTTCTTTTTTTCTTCGTTGATTAATTGGATGGCTTCATCGAACTCACCCAGCTCTAATTTACATTTAGCCATAAAATATGAGATTCGGGGAAAATTTGGATTTACTTCGCGAACCATTCTGAATTTATCAAAAGCCCTTTTAATTTGGACTGCAGGGTCTTTTAATGTGGCAGTTTCTAATTCCAACTGTGCAGTCGCAAACAAAGGTTCAACATCAGATGGATCAAGTGCTGCAGCTTGCAAATAATAATTTTGAGCAAGCTTTGGCAGATTTGAATATTGATAAGATCTTGCTAAACCCATCAAAGCTTTTTTATTTTTTGGATTACTTTCAATCAGCTGTAAATAAATTTCGCTGGCAGCCGTGAATTTTTCTTGCTCTTCATAAAATTCAGCTAAGCCAATACGGTATTCATAAGTGTAAGGAAAAGTTTCAATTAATTTTTTAATATTATTTTCAGCTGCGACTGATCCGCCTCCGCTGACTTTAAGATATTTTGTGTAAGTGATTTGGGCTTCAGGCCAACCTGGTTCTAGATCAACAGCTTTGCTTGCATATTTTCTAGAATCTTCTTTGTATTTATCTTTTAAGGCACTTTCTTGCTCATTCTTAGACGGGGAATTCGTAAATAAATTAATATTTGCTTGGCCTAGCAATGTTAAAAGTTCAACATCGGCATCATACATTTTTAAAGCTTTTTCGCCATATGTGATAGCGCCTTGCATATTATTTTTTCTAAATTCAACTAGGGCATGAGTTTTCAAAAGATCGTAATTTTGGCCGGCTTTGCGATTGGCATCGATTAAAACTTTACTGGCATCAATAAAATTATACTTTTGTGATAGATAATCAGCCTTAAGCGCATAGGCCCCGTACATTCGTGGTTCTGCTTTGATGGCTTTATCTACCCACAATAAGGCCCCGCGGGTTTGATTGATCGCCCACAAACTTTTCGCTGCTTTGATGGCTACAGTTCCATTTTTAGAATCATAATCAAATGCAGCTTGGTACTGTGCTTGCGCAGCCAAATGATCACCAGCCCGCGCAAACTGATCACCCAGTAAAATTAATTCAGATGTTGTGGCATTCGTATTTTTTTCATTACCGCCTAGCGCAATCACGGTTTCTTTCAACGATCTGTGACTAGGGCTTAAAGTTAAACCAAACTGAGCCACTTTAAGTGCTTTTGCATTTTCATTTCGTGATAATAATATTTTTATATATTCCTGAATGGCTTCAAGATGAAAAGTTTTTGGCAATTTACTTTCTAGCGCATAACCAGAATTAAAATAAGAATAAGCTTTATCATAATCAGAATTTAATTTTATTTCGTTCAGCGCCA
>JAYSQO010000102.1:0-8409 GCA_043721535.1 Bdellovibrio sp.
TTTCTAACTACAGACTTCGGATGCTAAATGTCTAGAATGTCTTGGGTTTTGGATACACTTCCACCATCGAGTGAGTAGAACCGTAGAACCGTAGAACCGTAGAACCGGAGCTTACATCTGAATTAAGTGATTCAACTGTTGCTATCAAGCAATCATCACCTTCGTCCTCTTCGCTGACTTTATTTGCCCAATTAACATAAGGCTGTTTGAGTCGAACTGTAATAACTGATCTATTAACAACTGGATAATCTAACTCTTGCACCATAACTCAAAATTTTACCTTACTTCTTTTTCCCAAAAATGTCTTTACGAGCACTTTCGAAGTTTTTTCTGATTTTTCGTTTCTCTTCAGCCACTTTTTCTTTATGTTTTATGATCTTGGGAAACTGATCGATCGCTTTTTGTAAATCCTTAGATGGAGTTAAGATTTTTTTCATCATAAATCCCCTTTGATTATTTTTTTCTGAAATGATTTCTTTTCAATTTCACTCATAGCACTGTATGAAGCTATATTCTGAACTAGTTTTGGCTTTTTTCCCGAGTTGTCTAATATAAGCCATTCGTCAGCCATTGGCCTGTAGATATTCCAAAAATTATCAAAACATCTTAGGTGACGTCTTTTAACCGTTTTCGAAGGTATGTGATGCCCACCTTGAGCAACCCGCTTTTTTATACGTGAGATATTTAATTTTATTTTATTGAGGAATAAAAAATAAATTACAATTTTATACCCTTGTCTTTTAGCTTCTGCCAAAAGTGTCGCGTACGTTAAACCGCTCAGTGTCGATTCGAAAGCGAAAGATTCACCTTTTTGAATTTTACTCTTGATGTCTGTTAGTAGTACACGCCCAGCTTGAAATGATGATTTTTCTGGGTCCGCTGGACCGAATCCAGCTGCGATTAAATCTGGATTTAAAAATGGAATAGATGCTTTATCTCCAACAACGAAGGATTCTGCGAAAGTTGTTTTACCACTTCCGTTTGGACCAGCTATGATTTTAATTACTTTACTCATGTTACCGTCTTTTAAACGAATGAGTTTATTGATTATAGATCCTGAAAAAAAATGGCGGAGTTGACGGGACTCGAACCCGCGGCCTTCCGCGTGACAGGCGGACGTTATAACCAACTTAACTACAACTCCGTTAAGTGAAATTTGTACTCCGAATATAAAGGCCATTGGGGCTTAAATTCAACTACTAAATCTTACATGCTGAATAAAAAAGCATATTTTTAACCCCTCGGTGAATATTCCTGATACACTGTGGGCGTAGAATAGTTCATACTGATTACAACTGAAGAAAGAAGATACCCCAATGAAAAATAAATTTTTATCGTTCATCATTGCTTGTGTGACCCTCATCGCTTCAAATTCGGCCCTAGCTGAAGACATCACTGTTGAAGGGATGCACTGCGGAGGCTGTAAAAAAATGATCACTAAAAGTGTTTGTGAAGACAAAGACTTAAAAGCCCAATTTGAAAGTTGCAAAGTTGAATTAGTTGATGAAAAAAAACAAATCGGCAAAATTTCTGTAAAAACAAAAAACAATATGCCGATTGATTACAAAGCGGTCGAAGCCGCAGTTAAAAATGCCGGTGACGACTACAAAATGTTACCGCCTGTAGCTGTAGCGGTACCAACTAATCAGCCCCCAAAGACTACGACCAAGATTCCAACACACTGATTTATGTCATACGAAAAAATAACTCATCTGTATTGGTTAGATCTTGAAATGACAGGCCTTGATGTAAACAAAGAAGTCATCATCGAAGCGGCCTGTATTGTTACCGATCTTAATTTTAAAGAACTCGAATCTTTTGAAACTGTCGTTAAACAACCGCAAAGTTATTTAGATTCAATGGATGCATGGAACACCGAACACCACGGTAAGTCCGGCCTAACGGCAAAAGTGTCCACGGGGATGGAACCAGACGCTGTTGAATTTAGGTTAATATCCATGATCGATCGTCATTTCCCCGAATCAAAAACCGATATGAAATTACGTCCGATTTTAGCCGGCAATTCGATTGCGCAAGATCGCTTATTTATTGATAAACACATGCCCCAGCTCTCTGCAAGACTTCACTACCGCATGCTAGATGTCAGTTCTTGGAAAATCATGTTCAATAATAAATTTGATCGTGTGTATAAAAAACAAAATGCACACCGGGCTTTAGATGACATTCGTGAAAGCATTGGCGAACTTCGTTATTATTTAGACCAGATTAAGGTATAATTATTATTGAGTTATCGTTTTTTCACGGCGCTGAATTTCTTCAACAGCGGCTTTGCGAACATCTTTAGCGGGATCAGATTTTAAAACTTCTAATTGTTCTTTCGTTGTCTTTGGATGACCAACAAGAACGTATCTAACCATATCTGTTTTATCTTGAATTAAAATTAAAAACACATCATCGGGTAAATTCGGGTTTTTTGCTAAAGCTAATTTATTTTGAATGGAAACTGTGTTAGCGAATTCACGTAATACATCGGCTGATGTATTTGAATCACTGAGTTGACCAAAAATTTCGTTCTGGGCTGTGACGTTAGAATAAAATATTTTGTGTGTTACGAGTGTGATCACTGAAAAAGCCAAAATTATCACCGCATGAACTAATTTAATTTCAGCTAATCGAGATGATGATTTTTTAACTTTATAGATTAACGACACCAGTGTCGTCGCTAGCAGTGCGAAAGAAAAAACCACAGCCGTCGCTATTAAAGGCGTGTACGCCATATAAGATGCCAACGCTTCCCACTGTTCTTTTTGGATGAATTCTTTAAACGTATTGTAAAATAAAAATTGATCGTAAGCTAAGCCACTAATGGCCGCGATAAAAAACAAAAGAATGTGAATATGTTTCACATTCTTTCTTAAATAAAGCGCCCCTATAAACAAGGCGCTTAGCGGAATAATCATTAGACTGACTAAAATAATTCCTGACATTTTACTGACTAGTATCTGTAGTGATCAGGTTTAAATGGACCTTCAACATCTAAGTGTAAGTACTTAGATTGTTTAGGAGACAATTTAGTTAGTTTAACACCGATTTGTTCTAAGTGTAATGCAGCTACTTTTTCGTCTAAGTGTTTAGGCAATCTGTAGATAGCAATTTCTTGGTACATATCACGGTTGTTAAATAATTCTAACTGCGCCAAAACTTGATTTGTAAATGAGTTACTCATGACAAAACTTGGATGTCCTGTTGCGCAACCTAAGTTCACTAAACGGCCTTTTGCAAGAACCACGATTTCTTTTCCATTTTTTAATGTGTGAATATCAACTTGAGGTTTGATTTCGCGCATTTTTGAATTTTTATTTAACCAAGCCATATCGATTTCGATATCAAAGTGACCAATGTTGCAAACAATCGCGTTGTCTTTCATTTTCATGAAATGTTTTTCAGTGATAATGTCACAACATCCAGTTGCTGTTACAAAGATATCAGCTAAAGGTGCCGCTTCTTCCATTGTGACAACTTGGAAACCTTCCATCGCGGCTTGAAGTGCACAGATTGGATCAACTTCAGTGATCAAAACGCGCGCGCCAAGACCTTTAACAGAAAACGCAGAACCTTTACCTACATCGCCGTAACCAGCAACAACCACTGTTTTACCAGCCATCATCACATCAGTTGCACGCTTTAAAGCATCAGTTAATGATTCACGACAACCGTATAAATTATCGAATTTAGATTTAGTGACTGAATCATTCACGTTGATTGCAGGTAATTTTAATTTTTTATTTTTTAGCATTTGTTCTAAATTATGTACGCCTGTTGTTGTTTCTTCAGAAAGACCAACGATTTTTTTAAGCATGTGTGAATACTTCGGAGTATGCATCATGTTTGTTAAATCGCCACCATCATCAAGAATTAAATTGTAACCTTGTGATCCCCAACCTGTGATTGTTTGTTCAATACACCAGTTGAATTCCTCTTCTATTTCGCCTTTCCAAGCAAAAACTGGAACACCTGTTGCAGCGATCGCTACAGCCGCTTGATCTTGCGTTGAAAAGATATTGCAAGATGACCAACGAACTTCAGCTCCTAAGTGAGTTAATGTTTCAATCAGCACAGCCGTTTGTATTGTCATATGTAAACAACCCGCAATACGAGCCCCTTTAAGAGGTTGTTGTTTACCGAATTCTTTTCTTAAAGCCATTAAGCCTGGCATTTCTTTTTCTGCAATTTTAATTTCTTCGCGGCCCCAACGAGCTAGTTCAGCAAATACTTTTGGATTTGCCATCGCTTCTTTACAAACGCGGTAATCTGTTGCTGATGTTAATTTCCCAGATTTAGCTTTAACTTGTACTTTTGCTACAATCTTAACAGGTGCCTTCATTTTTTTTGCTGTCATTTTCTTCTCGCTCGTTGTTTGTGTTCTCATTTTACTGTCCTTACTTTTTGTGTTTTTCTGATTCATATTCTTCATATTCATTTAATCTTTTAATTTCTATTCTAACGTTAAAATTTCGCATCCAGTGTCTGTGATCAAAACTGTGTGTTCGAACTGAGCTGAAAGTTTTCCATCAAGCGTTTCGTAATATTTAATGTCCGATCCTTTAATGGCTTTTTCAACAAATTCGTCTGAGCCTTCGTTCACCATCGGTTCAACTGTAAAACATGTCCATGGAATAATTTTTTCGCCTTTACCGCGTTTTCCAAAAGCTGGAACAAACGGATCCATGTGAAAAATTTTACCAATGCCGTGACCACCAATTTCTTTAATCGTGGTGTAGCCCCTGCGGGTTACATATTTATTTGTTTCAAAGCCAATGTCACCAGTATATCCATGGGGCTTAACGGATTCAATACCGACCATCATCGCCTGATAAGCAGCATCAACAAGATCTTCTGCGTTCTTGGCGACTTTGCCAACCATGAAGGTTTTTGATGTGTCCCCAAAGAAACCATCTTTTTTAACTGTGACATCTAAGTTTAATATATCTCCGGCTTGAATAACATAGTCCGATGGCAATCCATGACAAACTACATTGTTCACTGAAATACATGTGGATAAAGGATAACCATGATAGCCTATGCAAGCTGAGACTCCGCCAATTGACAGTGTGTAATCATCTGCGATTTTATCAATTTCTAAAGTCGTCACGCCGGGTTTAATAAATTTTCCCGCATAGTTTAAAACTTGGGCAGCCATTTTACAAACAGTCTTCATTTTCTGAATTTCTTCTTTATTGAATGGGACGGGTTTTCTAGAATTTGACATGCCCATGGTCTACACTACCTGTCCTCATAAATCTATAAAGAACCTGCAGAAAAGGTCTAAATGAGAATAAAAAAAGGCTAACGTGTTACCGTCAGCCTTTCACTGTTTTTTTTACAAAAAACGGGAACTATTTTAAATGCTTAGAAACAAGTTTAGTCATTTCGAACATAGAAACAGTTGCTTTACCGAAAATTGGTTTCAATTTGTCGTCAGCGTTGATGTTTCTTCTGTTTTTAGAATCTTGAAGATCGTTCTTTTTGATGTATGCCCATAATTTTTTAACAACTTCAGTACGTGGAAGTGGAGAAGCTCCAACAACAGCTGCTAAAGTAGTAGATGGTGTTAAAGGTCTCATGAAAGCTGCATTTGGTTTTCTTTTAGCTGCTGCTTTTTTTGGAGCGGCTTTTTTTGGAGCTGCTTTTTTTACTGTTTTTTTAGCTGCTGTTTTTTTCGCTGTTTTCTTTGCCATGTATAATTCCTCCGTTAAGGGTGTTAAGGCATTGTTTTCATTTTATTATGACTTTCGTCAAAAATATTTAAATCCAATGACCTAAGTCTAAGTCGATAAAAAACCCTTTGTCGAGAGAAAAAATCACTTTTTTTATCTTTTTTTACTTTTCCCCCTCTGTAATTGGACTTAATTCATCCTGAAATTATCATCTATAGCCCTTTTCAAGACTCTAAAAAAATGATTTTAAACCGATAAAGTAGCCATGACAGTACCTATGAAAGATCACAGTTTTCATGACATTTTAGAGCAAATTATAGAGAGCGAATCTATAAACTGTTCATCAGACTTCATAAGTAAAAACAAAGATTTATGCAATAATACTCAAGAGAGTTTCTTTAATTCTTCCAATTCTACCTCTGAGGCGCTGAATTCTTCCGAAGGCTTATCGACTGACATGTCTTCAATCCTAAATAAGCTATCAGGACAAAACTTCAATGGCACAAGACTGGCCGCCAAGGAACAAGGACGTAAATTTTATCAAGTTCGCAAAAATGCCTCTATAAACAGCTCTGCCAAGCAGGCGACGAAACCAGCTCACACCATGAACGAAATACAAAAGAAAGCTTACGAATCAATATTGTACACTATGAATCTTCCCATATTAATCGCTTCCCGCCTGCTACCACTGTCGTTTACAGCTGAAGATTTAAAAAAATCTTTCAAAAAGGCGGCATTGAATTGTCACCCAGATACTGGTGGCCATCATGAAAGTTTTCTAAGTCTGAAAAAAGACTATGAAATACTAAAGCAATTAGTTATGACAAGCTAACATGAGCTTAAGCCCCAATAACAGCACCGCAAAGGACATCTTACTTTGCACTTTGAATTCGACCTACCAGCATTCGTCTTTTGGTCTGCGCTATCTTTTGGCGCAAATGGGGCCCCTATGGGATCGAACTCAGCTGCTTGAATGGACAATCAAAGAAAACCCCCGCACTATCGTTGAAAAAATCTTAAGCTATAGCCCACGCATCGTAGGCTTTGGTGTCTATATATGGAATACTAACGAAGTCTTTGATATCATCAGTATTCTTAAAAAAATCTCACCACAGACGATTGTGGTCCTTGGCGGCCCAGAAATATCTTATGAGACAGAAAGCCAAAGATTGTTTCCACTGGTTGATCATGTGATCTGCGGCGAAGCTGATTTTTTATTCAAAGATTTTTGTTTAGCCCAGCTTGAAGGAGCTATTCACCCAGATATTAAAGATTCTAAAGTCGATTTCACTAAAAAAATCATTCGTGGTGAATTACCCAATATTAAAGAAATTCAAATGCCCTACGGATTATACACCGACGAAGATATCAAAAACCGGGTGATTTACGTCGAGGCCTCACGCGGCTGTCCTTATAAGTGTGAATACTGCTTATCATCACTAGATAAATCAGTTCGCAGTTTTGACCTAACAGCTTTTTTAAAAGAAATTGATTTATTGATCACCAGAGGCGCAACTTCATTTAAGTTTGTTGATCGCACATTTAATTTAAGCCCAACTACATCCACACAAATTTTAAAATTTTTCTTAGAGCGTATTCATTTAGGATTATTTTTGCATTTTGAAATGGTTCCTGACCGATTACCTGTTGAAATCAGGGATCTGATTAAACAATTTCCAGAAGGCTCGTTGCAGTTTGAGGTCGGTATTCAAACAATGAATCCTGCGGTCGCTGCCAACGTGTCTAGAAAAAATGATTTAGTGAAAGTCGCAGAAAATTTTAAATATTTAAAAGAATTTACCCATGTGCATTCACATGCTGATTTAATTGTGGGTCTGCCCGGTGAAACCATTGAATCATTTGGTGAGGGTTTTAATCGTTTGGCTGAAATGGGTCCTGATGAAATTCAAGTGGGTATTTTAAAAAGATTAAAAGGCACGCCGATTACCCGTCATGAAAAAACATTTGATATGCGCTATCAGGATGCCCCGCCTTATCAGATTTTACACACATCAACGATGAATTATCAGACATTACAAATCATGAACCGTTTTGCTAAATTTTGGGATTTATATGCGAACAGCGGAGAATTCAAAAACTTTATGCTGTGGATGAAAAATCATGATGGTTCATTTTTTCACCGATTTATGGATTTCGTGACCTATTTATCGTCGCAGTACTCTGAAACGCATTCGATTTCATTAATTAATTTAGCTGAAAAAGCTTATTTATTTTTACAACAACATATGGACGCGACTTCTGCAGAAACAATTATTATTAACGATTATTGTAATGGCTATAAAAAACGGGATATTCCGCCATTTTTAAAAGAGCAGCTGAAGAAGCACGTTTCTGTAAATCTTATTCAGGCAAAAACTCAAACTAAGTTAAATTCACGGCAGTTACAGCATCAATAGCGGCTAAATCAAAACGCGTAAGTAAAGTACCAAGCCGTATTTCCAAGATTGTTTCCTATGCTAAATTCATCAACAAAAAAAACGTATTTTTAGTTCTTTTCAGCTTGTCATTTAGGTATCGGTCACGTTTCTAAATCGGTCATCAACCACAAATCGTAGTTTGTCTGTTTTTTCAAATCAGCTTCGCGTTAAGTCCACAGTATTTGATGAATTGTGAATCAACTTCGCGTTAAGTCCACAGTATTTGCCATTCGGCTAAAGACAATCCCCTTAGGCGGTTCTTTTTGTAGGGTATAATACCAAGGGCTTCTTTT
>JAYSQO010000103.1:0-3325 GCA_043721535.1 Bdellovibrio sp.
TTTAGGTGAACTGAAGCTATGAACATCATAGCCTTCCCAGCGCAACGGCTCAGCTAATAGTTCTAGCGTATCAGCATCCTCATCAATCACCATAACCAGTCTGTTTTTAGGATCCTTTTTCATAGATAACATATCGGAATTTTTACGATTTACAGGAGGTCTTTTAGACAGTTTTTGACCCTTTTTTTGTTAAAACTAGACTCATAGACCAAAAACTAATGAATCATTAAATGACACTTTAAATAACACTTTCTCATTTTGAGAAATCTGACTAGTATAACCACTTATGAAACACTCTGAAATCGAATCAAAATGGCAAAAGGTATGGGAAGAAAAAAAAGCTTACCAAGCTGATAATTCTTCAAAAAAACCAAAGTACTACGCACTTGATATGTTCCCATACCCGTCTGGGTCTGGTTTACACATGGGTCACATCGCATCATACACGCCAACAGATATTATTTCCCGTTACAAACGGGCTAATGGTTTCAATGTTTTACATCCCATGGGCTATGATGCTTTTGGTTTACCTGCAGAACAATATGCCATTCAAACCGGTGTTCACCCGTCGATCACAACTGTTAAAGCCATTGAAAGTTTTCGTTCAACATTAACACGTTACGGTTTTAGTTTTGATTGGTCGCGGGCGATTTCAACATGTGAACCTGATTATTATAAATGGACACAATTTATTTTTCTTAAACTTTTTGAAAAAGGTTTAGCTTATCAAAAAGAAGTTCCTGTTAACTGGTGCCCCGTTTTAAAAACTGTATTAGCGAACGACGAAGTCATCGACGGAAAATCAGAACGTGGTGGTCACCCTGTGATTCGTGTTCCGATGAAACAATGGATGTTAAAAATTACTGACTATGCTGAAAGACTTTTAGCCGATCTTGATCAATTGGACTGGCCAGAAAGAACTAAGGAAGCCCAAAGAAATTGGATCGGCAAATCTGTTGGCGCTCATGTTTCATTCAGTGTTAAAAATTTATCAGATGAAAAATTAGATGTTTTCACAACCCGACCGGATACTTTATTTGGTGTGAGTTTTATGGTGATCGCACCAGAACATCCTCTAGTTAAAAAAATCACCACACAATTACAGGCTACGAAAGTCAGTGATTATGTTGAAACCACAAAAAAGAAATCAGAAATCGATCGTAAAGCTAACACAGAAAAAACCGGTGTTTTTACTGGTGGATTTGCAATTCACCCGATCACTCAAAAAGAAATTCCAATCTGGATTGCAGATTATGTCATGATGGATTACGGCACTGGCGCAATTATGGCCGTCCCTGGCCACGATGAAAGAGATTTCGAATTCGCGCAGAAATTTGATTTACCGATCTTGAGTGTTCTTGAATCAGAAACTGATTTACCTTTCACTGGTGAAGGCAACCTTTGCCAATCTGATTTTTTAAATGGTCTGACAAAAACAGCAGCTATTGATAAAATGATTCAGCATTTAGAAAATAAAAAATTAGGCTACAAACAAGTTCAATATAAATTGCGTGATTGGCTTTTCAGTCGTCAACGTTATTGGGGAGAACCATTTCCGATTATTCACACTGCCGAAGGCCTTAAGGCTGTTCCTGTCAGTGAACTTCCAGTGATTTTACCTGAAGTCGCCAATTACGAACCCTCTGATTCCGGTGAAGCTCCGTTAGCAAACAACAAAGCTTGGGTCGATTATAAAAATAATCAATTCAGCGGAAAAAGAGAAACTGACACAATGCCCGGTGCCGCTGGATCATCATGGTATTTCTTTCGTTACGCAGATCCAAAAAATACAGAAATGCCTTTTTCAATGGAGGCCGCAAAATATTGGTTACCTGTTGATTTGTATGTCGGCGGTGCTGAACACACTGTGGGGCATTTACTGTATTCACGATTTTGGACAAAAGTTCTTTATGATGTGGGATTATCACCAGTCACAGAACCCTTTAAAAAGTTAGCTCATCAGGGAATGATCTTAGGGCCAGACGGGGAAAAAATGTCAAAATCACGTGGTAATGTGATTCCGGCCGATGATATTGCTAAAGATTACGGTGTAGATACTTTACGATGTTACGTCAGTTTCTTAGGACCGCTTGATAAAGACAAACCTTGGTCACCAACTGGAATCGACGGCGTGAAACGATTTTTAGATCGCATTTACAGATTAGTGATCGATGAACAAACTGGTCAGTGCCACGCAACAGATGATCAGCCACCAGTTGAAGTTGAGAAACTTGTTCATAAAACAATCAAAAAAGTCACTGATGATATTGAAAACATGAGTTTCAATACAAGCATCAGTCAGATGATGATTCTAGTGAATGAACTTTACAAAACAGAATGTAAATCTAAAAAAGCCTTGAAACCACTTTGCCAATTATTGCAGCCATTTGCTCCTCATCTCGCTGAAGAGCTTTGGCAAGCGATGTCTGCTAAAGATTTAATCGTTACTGCTACTTGGCCAAAATATGATCCAGCACTTTGCATTGATGATTCAGTGACTATGGGTGTACAGGTCAATGGTAAGATGCGCGGAACAATAGAACTACATACTGATGCTGACGAGAAAACCGCTGTAGCAGAGGCTTTAAAGCTTTCTGCCGTGTCTGTCGCTATGAATGGTCAAACACCAGCAAAAGTCATTTACAAAGCTGGTAAGATTTTGAATATCATATTGAAGTGATCCGACTAAATGATCCAGCTAAATTATCTTGCACCCCCCCTAAATATATGTAAAAAAATGCATATCAATTTCACGGGGGGAATAATGGATTTAACACCATCCACTGAGCAAACTTTTGCTCACACAAAATCAGCTTCTTGGAGTCCTGAAAAAAGCGCCGCTATTTATGGAATCAATAATTGGGGCGCAGGATATTTTCGTGTGAATTCAAACGGAAATGTTTCGATCACTCCTAAGGGTGAAAAAGGCCCATCGGTTGATTTGTATGAATTAACTCAAGAACTTCAAGATCGTGGTATTCGTGTTCCGATCATGATTCGTTTTCCAGATATTATTAATGAACGCGTTCAGCTTTTACAAACCTGTTTCCAAAAAGCGTTCACTGATCACAATTACAAGGGTCAGTATTGCGGCGTTTACCCCATCAAAGTGAATCAACAACGTCACTTAGTGCAAGAACTTGTTCGCTTCGGTAAAAATTGTAAATTAGGATTAGAATGCGGTTCTAAACCAGAACTTCTAGTGGTTCTTTCATTAATGAATACTCCTGACGCTGTGATTATCTGTAACGGTTTCAAAGATACTGAATATATCGAAACTGCTTTATTAGCGCAAAAGTTAGGTCGCGATATTATCATCGTCGTT
>JAYSQO010000104.1:0-21989 GCA_043721535.1 Bdellovibrio sp.
TGTGCCACTAGTTACGCGACCTTTAGCATCCACAACAACTTTTGAATATGTTGAAGCTGCTACACCAGAATTTGCTAACACAATTGAATTGTATGTTCCAGATACATCACCAGCAAAAACTGTTGATGGTTGTAACGCATTTGCAATCCGTGTGTCATTACCGGCTGCTACAGTATTAGCTGCTGTACCGACATTCACAGTCACAACCGGTGTGGTTGTATTATTTGTGATTGTTGTATATGAATTTCCTGATGTTACGTTTGTAACTGTTCCACCAGCTCCGCCACTTACTGGTGCACATGTCCAAGCTGTGCCATCGAAAGTTAAAAACTCATTTAAAGCACAAGTTGGGATATTTCTATTCACATAGTTAGAACCGTTATACTGTAAAATATTATTATTAGCTAATGCTGTTACACTGACTGTTGTACCTAAGATTTTAGAAACAGTCGTTGCTGTAGCCGTTCCTGATACATCACCTGATAATAAAATGTTTTGGCATTGAAAGTTTCCACCAACACTATTCCAATACATTGATTGCCCTGCTGAACAACTTGCCGGAGCCACATAAGCATCGAATGTTGTTTGCTGTATAGCGCCTGTAATTCTTGAATCATTACCTGCAGCTACTGTGTTTGAAACAGTTCCAACATTTAAAGTAATTATTGGAGTTGTTGTTCCTGATGCTACATTGACGTATGAATTTGCGGAAGAAACATTTGTCACTGTTCCCGCAGAGTTAGAAGCACTGATTGTTAATACACCTGCTGTGTTTGAAACTGTGATGTTTGTTCCTGCAGTAATTGTTTTATATTCTAAAGCTGTTGCTGCAGCATTCATTCCTAAAACTTGGTTCGCCGTCCCTGCTGCTGATAACCCTGTACCACCACGTGCTACAGAAAAAGTTCCTGAAGTGATTTTTGCTGTGTCTAAATTTGGAATGTCATTAGCCACTAAACTAGTACCACTAGTTACGCGGCCTTTTGCATCAACTGTTACTTTTGAATATGTTGCTGCTGCAACACCTGAATTAACTAATGCTAAAGTGTTATATGTTCCACTTACATCACCAGCAAAAACTGTTGATGTTTGTAATGCATTTGCAATACGTGAATCATCACCAGCAGCTACTGTACCTGAAGTAGTGCCTACGTTGATTGATAAGCTCACATTGGTTGTACCAGTTGCAACCAATGGTGAAGTTGCAGATACACTTTGCACACCCGTTGTTGGAATTGTAAACCAAGCTAAATTTCCTGAACCATCAGTTTGTAAAACTTGGCTAGCAGCGCCATCAGTTGTTGGTAAAGTTAAAACATAATCAGAAAATGTAACCGGCGATTTAATACGAACATTATTTGTATTGCCAGCATTATATAAATAAATATTTTGTGTAGAATTATTTAATGAAGTGACTGTATTTAAAGACGCATTACCTGATCCGTCACGTTTAACGATAGTTCCTGCTGTTGCTGAATTCGTTGCAGCCAATGTATCATCAACACTTTGTGAAACTTGCGCTGAAGACTTGCCACCAACTGTATTAACTGTATTTGCTGATAAATTTCCTGATACATCACCAGCTAAAGTTGATGATGTTGTTAATAAATTATTTGGTAAAGTTGATGATGGTATTTTCCCAGCAGAATCTAATTGAACAACGTTACCAGAAGCCACACCTGTGTTTTGCGTAGCTGCAGTTCCTAAACCACCCACATCAGCAGTTGTTAAAGTCACAGCTCCAGTACGTCCTGCAACACTTGTTACAGAACCTGCCGCTTGATTTGTCGGAACATATTGTGATCCGTTATAAACTAATATCTGACCTGATGTCGGTGCCGTCGCAGAGATATTGACTCCACGTAAGCGCGCCACAACAGTTGCTGCTTGTGTGCCTGTTACATCACCCGTTAAGCTACCTGTAAAATTTGTCGCAGTTGTTGCAGTCTGTGCATTTCCATTTTGAGCAACGTCTATCAAGTTTGATAATCTGGTCGCATCAAGTAATAAATTATTTAAGTTTATTTGATTCAACTGTGATGTTGCATTATTCACGATGATATCAGCTGCTAATTTACCACCAACAGATTCAGCTTGAATCGCATAGGGAATAGATTTCATATTGAAATCCACAACTAACGGAACCCCCGTTACAGTTGCTGTAAAACGAATAAGTCTTTGATCGATTGATGTGGGATTATAAGTTTGACCAGCTCCAACAACAACGTTTGATGAATTCACACAGGTTAAACCTGTTTTAGATCTTGAATTATCGTAAACTGAATTTAAGCTGATGCCTGGGTCATAAGAACCAGCAACGCCCGAACCTAAAACTAAAGAAATATTTCCATTAGTAATTGTCTGACCAGAGAAAATCTCTTCACGCAGAATACAGCCACCAGAAGGCGTAAGAACTTGTAGTTTGATCGCAACACCAGGTTCAGTTGGGTACAAGCCCCCAGCGTCTTTAAGGCGTAATTGAACTGGTATGCCCATTTCGGCATGTGCCACAATGGAGGTGACTGATGAAAGCATTAATATCGTCATTAAAAATTGAAATTTTCCGCTACTACTCATATTTTACCTCAACCGTCCAACCACTTGGTAAGACTTTGTTTTCTACAAAGTCTGCATTGTCAATCGTCACTTCCCAGCTGTTACTTAAGTTAACAATCTGGCCATATTTAATATTGGATGTTGTTGGAGGCGCAGTAATCACAGTAGCTGCCCCAGGAGCGAACCCATTGCTCGCACCGGAACACGACTGTAAAAAAAGAATATAGCATCCAGCCGACACGACTAAGGTCAGCTTTCCAATAAACGTCCACATACATAAAAGTCTAAATTATATTTTTTAAAAAAGCTTATTATTTATTAAAAATCTGTTAAATTTTATTTAAACGTCTATGGGTTTTCATTTTGAAACAGGACTAACGACTAAATTGAGAAGTGTACCAATTTGGTACACTTCAAGTAGATACACCTCAAGTTGATTTGAATAATTTTAATAACGACTTTAGTTTTATTTCTGAAGATAGTGACGCTAGAAAAAATGCGATAATAAAACTAATACCAATATTAATCATTCCGATCACTAACAACCCAAAAGCTGAATGAGCCAACGTCCAAATGCTATAACCATCGATCGATAAATACACTGGCAGCGCTAGCGCAAAACTTCCAGTTGCCAGTGTGACGTGCCTGACTTCAATTGGTAAACTAATAAACAACAGCACTTGCGGAACAACACCTAGTAAAAATCCCAGCGAAATATTAGCTGCAAGCGCATTCGCATGATGAGAAACAAAATTTGATAGTTTTTCAGTTCGTGCTGAACCTAAAAAACGATTTAGTTTTTCGCTCTGCCCGATTCGTTCTGGTAAATGATGTATTAAAATCCAATTTTCAAACCATCCGGCAATTAGACTTGAAGCCACAAGTAAAAATGCCGTAATCGTTGCAAACAATGGAGTCGTCCCATACCAAATTGAAGAATCAATGATAGCTTGTGATTTAGTTTGATCAATAAACATCAAATCGTAGCTCAAAAGCCCCCATGAAACAAAAAAACAGATCGGAAACACCAATGATAAATTTCCGATCACTGCAATACATTGTGTGCGCAGTAACGCCACCATCGATCGTCTGGCGACTTCGGTTGATTTTTTTAATTCCCGGGCCATAAACGGCGCTGTCGCCGATGGTTGCTTTGTTGCTAAAGTAAAACCTAATAAATAAATCACCATAAAACTGAGCGAATAATTTAAGCTTTCAACCACACCTTTAATTAATCCTACAAATGGCAGTTTAGCTAAAACATATTTAGCAAAAACCGTGACAGCTGTAATTGCTCCACCACCCACTGCAGATTTAAACATTCTTCTGTATTCAGGCCAATTGTAAGTCACGTAGTGTTCGCCGACTGAAGAATTAGTTTCAACTATTCGTTGTGATAAAAGGGATAAATTTTCTTTTAAAAACTGAGTCAAACTATTTTGAAAATGTGTTTCAACTACTAAATAAGATGTAAATAGCCTTAAATTAAGCGCTAATGACTGCTTCTGATTTAAAAATAATAATAAAATTTTCAATCGACTTAAACGACGCTTTTGTGACTGAAAAGCATAAACTAATTCAATTTTTACACCTTCAGTTTTCATTTGCTGATATAAAGATTGATGTGATACTTCAGATTTATTTAAAAGTTGTAAAAGATCAGAACTTATATCAGTATTTTTAGCCTTGAAATTTTGTTGTAAAACTTCTAATAGATCTAATTCATACAAACCACTCTGTTGTTTATCAAAGTGTCCTAATTCATGCATAATAAAATACGTCGTGTTTAAAATCTGAGTCGCTAATATTAAAACCGCATTCAAAATATCAAACTTTAATTTTTGATGTAGTTCAGTTTCTGATGAAAACAAACTAATTAATTCGTCCAAAACTTTTTCATCGATTGCATCGATGTACAAACTTTCTTGATCATCGTTAAAAATTTTATAGATTAAGGCCTCTAAATCTTCAGTGATCGGATTAGGTGGTAAAAACTTTTCTAAAAGTCTTTTCGACAAATCTTGGCTAAACCCTGATGTGGTAAATCCCTGCCCTAGAAAAGTCGTCGGCGATGAAATTTGAAAAAGCATAGCTTTAACTGTGTGTACAAAGTTATTTTTCCAATGAGGATTTTTATCCAGAATATAAAGTATGTACTTAATGCGAACAGTGTAGACAGTTTCAACTTTTAAATCTTTTTCTTCATTCAATCGTGGACGTTGCATCCACTTCATCAAACTTAAGAACCAGATTACTTTATCAATGGCTGAAGATTTATAAGAATCTTGGGCTAAAATTGAACTTAAAATATCCATTCAAGAACCATATAACAAATTTAAGTTAAAAAATAACAAAAAAAAGCGGACATTTGTCCACTTTTTTTGAGTAACGATTTTTTGGTTAAATTACAGACCTGAACACCATGGAAGTGATGGGATAATTTGACATGCGCCTTCACATAAAGCCGCATCACCAAGTGGACAATCACCACCGCCACCAGGAGGATTTCCTGGGTCAGATGACTGCGCCTTACCAACATTGATATCAAGAGATGTAACAACAGTACCTTTTGCATCAGTCGCTTTAACTGTCGCAACACCTTGTGTTTTACCTGTTAATAAACCTTGTTCAGTGATTGTAGCCACTGCAGGGTTTGTAGATTCAAATTTCACAGCGCCTGATCCGTTTTTCAAAGCAAACTGCTGAGTTGCATCGATTGCAACTGTTGCAGCAGCCGGAACCATCCAT
Organism: Bdellovibrio sp.; assembly: GCA_043721535.1. GTDB lineage: Bacteria > Bdellovibrionota > Bdellovibrionia > Bdellovibrionales > Bdellovibrionaceae > Pseudobdellovibrio. Next base: position 5,305 of record JAYSQO010000104.1, read on the forward strand.
GCATTTTTAGCTAATAATGTGTCGACTGCAGCGAAAGCATCAACACGGCAATTACAAGCTGTTTCAATTTCAACTTTAGCACCTGTGGCTTGAAGTAATGATTTGATTTCAGCACCAGTAAGACTTGCATCTTGAGCTTTCAAGAAAGCAACCATACCCGCAACAAGTGGCGTAGCCATAGATGTTCCAGATAAATTTGCATACTTATTACCTGGTAAAGTCGACATGATCGCTTCGCCTGGTGAAGCTAAAGAAACTTTAGCTTTACCGTAATTTGACCATGATGGTTTTTTGTCCGTTGAGTTTGAAGCTGCAACACTGATCATATTTGGAGTGTTTGCATTTGTTGGGTACATATTCACGTTGTCATTATTTTTTCCATCATTTGCAGCTGCAGCTACAAAGATAATTCCAGCATCGTCAGCACGTTTAACTGCATCGATAAGTGGTTGAGCTTGTGCTGTTGGTACAGCGGCTCCCCAGCTAGCAGAAATAACTTGGACTTTTTTCTCAATCGCGTAGTCAATGGCTTTGATACCACTTTCAAGGTCACCCGAACCATCAGCACCTAAGAAACGTAATGGCATAATTGAAACTTCAGGCGACATCCCTTGAATTCCACCTTCAACAACACCAGCAGCACCAACGATACCCGCACAGTGAGTCCCGTGACCTGGGTTTTGCGCTCCAGTTAAATCCATTGGATCGCTATCTTTGTCTCTAAAGTCATAACCAGGAACCATATTTTGAGCTAAGTCTTTATGGTTGTAATCAACACCGGTGTCGATAACAGCTAATAAAACTTTTTTGCTTCCTTTATTACCGGCACGTTGCCATGCTTTTTCAGCATTTACTTTTGCTAAAGCGTACTGCTCTTTTAGAGCAGATGCTTCAACAGGAGCAGAAAACGCATGAAGTTTAAAGTTAGGCACAACGTATTCAACGTTTCTATCAGCTAAGATAGTTGCCAAAGTTTTTATTTTGTTTTTTTCAGAAACGTTAATTTTTAATAAACGCCCTGGTTTATGCATAGATCGAACTTCAAGACCGATGCTTTCAGTTTGCATAGCAATAATACTATTTACTGCTTTTTCAGATTTATACTTAACTAAGTATTCTGCTGCATGAGATTGCGAAGTTACCGCAACTGCTAAAGTAAGTACTAATAGTCTTACCTGTTTTGAAAAATTCATTAAACCAATCATAATCCCCTCCGTGTGGTCATTTGTAGCAACTATTATTTGCATCCAATTAAGTCATTTAATTGGTGGTCGTTGTACTTATTCAGCTTGAGTTCCAATCTGGAACCAATTTCTTTGAACCTGATCGTATCCCGACATTTTCTTAAAAAAATAGAAAAAAATAAAAAATAATTAAAACTAACGCAGCTAGACTTTTGTTGTGGTGCGTTTTTTACTGTCTCACAATCTTAGTCATATGTCGTATCTTGATGTTTTTATTTTATCACTTATTGAAGGACTCACTGAATTTTTACCAGTCAGTTCAACAGGTCATTTAATTATAGCTTCCAATTGGTTAGGCCTTGAATCCACTGATTTTTTAAAAGCGTTTCAGATCATTATTCAATTCGGAGCTATACTTGCTGTTCTGTTTATTTACAGAGAACGCTTTAAATTTAATTATGAATTTTATAAAAAAATTGCCTTAGCATCTGCGCCAATTTTAGTGATGGGTTTTCTCTTAAAAGATGTCATTGATCAGTTTTTAGAAAGCTCTCTTATTGCTGCCTGGTCATTAATCATTGGTGGAATTATTTTTATTGCCGTCGATTACTTGATCAAACCTGATCAGACAAAAAAAGTATTCACAGCTGGTGATTCATTTAAAGTCGGCCTCATACAGTGTTTAGCTTTAATCCCTGGTGTGTCTAGATCAGGTTCAACAATAGTCGCTGCACAAATTCTTAAGTATGACAAAACAGCTGCTGCTGAATTTTCATTTTTTATTGCAGTACCTGTGTTAACTGCGGCAACTTTATATAAATTCTGGAAAATCAAAGACGTCATTGAATCTTCACAAGTGTTAACCTTAATTATGGGCATTGTTCTTTCATTTATCTTTGCCTTAATAGCTATTCGGTTTTTTATTAGATTTGTGTCAAAGCATGGCTTTAAATGGTTTGGCGTGTACCGGATTATTTTGGGGCTTGTTGTTTTAATCACAGTGAAAGGTTAATTATGTTTTCAGATGAATTACTTCAGTTTTTTAGTACCAAATACTTTATTATTGAAACCTGGAAGTGGTTTGGTTTAGTTGCCACTGTATTTATAGTTTTAACCGCGAATAAAGTTATGCGCTCTCTTCTCGTCCGTTTTAAAAAACAATTACTCAAAATCAAAGACAATCATTTTATACAGTATCTGCTGCAGCAGAAAATCGAACGCGCTTTAAGTTGGATTATCGCCTCAGTGTTAGGGATGATTCTGATTGAAAGTCTTGGCCTAACACCAAACATGGAAAAGTATTTACTTATTTTACTGAAAATCAATTTAAGTCTTCATCTTATTCGCTTCGCATACTACGCGGCTGACGCCAGCGGCTTATTAATTCAAAATTGGACATCAAAAAACAATCAACAAATGAATGATCAAATTGCACCACTGGCTACAAAAACATTAAAAGTTTTTGTGATCATCGTAGGAACCTTAATTGTTCTGCAAAATTTTGGCGTTAATGTCACTGCACTACTTGCGGGTTTAGGCTTAGGGGGCGTGGCTTTAGCTTTTGCTGCCCAAGACACTGTAGCTAATATTTTTGGAACTATTACCATCTTGCTTGATTCACCTTTTAAAATTGGTGACAGAGTCCGCATACTAGATGTTGATGGCATCATTGATGAAATCGGATTTAGATCAACACGTATCAAAACATTAACTAATTCTGTGGTATCGATTCCAAATTCAGTTGTCGCCAAAGAGAAAATTGATAACTTGTCTGAGCGCGAAGGTATTTTTCGTTTTCGTCATGTTTTTGGCTTTACTTACAAAACACCAATGACTCACATCCTAGGTTTCTGTGAAAATACAAAATACTATTTACAGCAGGAGCCCAACATTATTCAAGACCGCACAGTCGTTTACATCACTGAATTTGCAGCCTCATCAATCAACGTCACTGTTAACTTCCATGTAAGTTTTAATGACCCTATCGATGAATTTAATTTAAATCAGAAGTACTTGGTGGATTTTCATAAATTAGCTGAATTACAAAAAGCTGAATTCGCATTTCCAACGACGACTGTGATTATTGATAAATCAGAGTTTTAATAGAGCTAATTATTTAGATAACTGGCTATGTAGCCAATTCTTATACTTAACAAACTGTGGATCATTTTCTTCACTGACAATTTGAACGCGCTTTTTTTCTTTTTGATCTTCAACCAACGAACACATCACTGAGTAGCTGGTCTCATGCACCACTATTTTAACAATAAAATAACCTGATAACCAGCTGGGTATATGATCTTGAAAATGGATTCCACCTTCAGATAAATCAATTGTTAATGTGTCAAACACTTGCGTTTGACCAATAATAGTTGCCTTAACAGCTAAATCAATACGGTCAAACAGTCGCGGATAAAAAGTTTTCTTAGGCTGAATCACAAAATAGCCTGTATCAGCGGCATCATCACCAACGGACACTTTGTTTTCGTACTTTTGATATTTTTCGATCCCTGTCATACCCACCTGTGGCGAAAACAAAGACCCATGTTTTTCTTTATCTATGTTTTCCCAAACAGCACCGACAACACAAATTTTAGCTAATTTAATTTCGTTTTGGCTCATTGAATTCACTAATAGCTGCGCTTCACGATCTGTTAAATCGTAAAGTGTCCAACCTTTTAATGAATTATGTATTGCCCACATATTAATTAACCTTTAATTAATAACATTTTGTTTTAATAAACCCGTCTGGAATAATGCGCCCCTTATGAACTTTTGACCAACCTGCTACATCAGATTCAGAAACAACAATTTTGCCAGCTTTTTTAACTTTAAATATATCCTTAGATGAATCATTAGCTTTAGCTTTCACTGGGCAATCCATTTTCAATACAACAGGTTTAGTAATGCCTGACTGGGCAGGTACTTTTCCTGGTGATGCCGCTTGAGCTAATCCAGCCGTTTCTGCATTAATTTTTTCAGCATCTAATCTGATTTTTTCGGTTTCTAATTGCGCACTAGCCGTTTCTGCTCTGATTTTTTCTTCTTCGGCTTGTGATTTAAATTTATCAGCCGAATTCACCAACTGCTCACGTTCTTGTTTTAATTTTTCAGTGTCTTTTTTCATTCGTTCAGCTTCAAATTCATTCTTTTTAATTTCTGCCTCATGAAAAACCTGAGATTTTTTAAGACGCGAAACTTCCATCCCCATTTGGGCTGAATCTTTAGCGTATGTCGTTTTTAATTTTTCAAGATCAGTTCTTAATTCTAGCGACCGCTCTTTTACTTTTGATTCTTCTTTTTGTAAAACTGTCAGTTTGGATTTTTCATCATCCGCTTTTGATTTCAATTCTTTCATTTGATCATTCAATTTTTTGTTTTCATCATTTAATTTCTGAACAACAGCAGAGCCGCTTTCAATTTGGGATTTGTGTTTAGCTAATTCTGCTTCAGTTCTTTTTGTTTCTGAATCTGTTCTGGCTTTTTCTTGATTTAGCTTTGCTTCATTCATTTTTTGCTCAGCAACGACTTTTTGTAGCTGGGCTTGCGATTTAGCTAAACTTTGTTGAAGTGTTCTTTGTTTATCAGACTGATCTAAGGACGATTTTGCTGCCAAAGTCGATGCTTCTTGAGCTCTAGAGATCTCTTTTTCTGCGTCTTTAAGTTGCTTTTCGGCTTCAGCGTTTAGTTTTTGCGCTTGATTTGTTTTTTCAACATATTCGCTTTTTTGTTTGTTTAAAGCATCACGTTTTTCATTTGATAATTTAATTTTCTGTTCGAATTCAACTTTTTGCTTTTCATAATTTCTTTGGTTGCGTTCAGCCTCAGCCATTTCTAACTTCATCTGGGCCATTTCTTTTTCATGTTGCGCCATTGAACGTTTAGCTTCAGCTTCAGCGTTCTTAGATCTATCTAAAGATTTTTTAGCTTCGCTCACTGCTTGTTCACGACGTTTTTTTTCGTCCTCAAGTCTTTTTTTAGCTTCCGCTGTTTCAGCTTTTGCAGCTTCGGCATCTGCGATAGCTTCTTCGGCTTCGATTTGTGCGTTAGTCACATCACTTTGTGCAAAGGCAAATTTTGATTGAATTAACGAAATTGATAATATTGAAACGATGAGTAATTTTATCATAGACTGCTCCAGCTGCTAATTTATTTTAGAACAGTCTTATTATCGGATGAATCGCCGAAAACAATAATGATTTCAATAAAGATGGCACTAAAGTCGGGGTCTGTTTTGGAAGTCCTGGGGATCGTCAATAACTTAAACAAAAAAGCCCACATCAAGGATGCAGGCTTTTTACTTATCAAAGAATTATGTTAAGTTACCCACACCCTCGGCAGTCAACTTTAACATTTAAAACTGCTCCACCGTAAATATAAACATCGAAGTCTTTGCCGCCATCAGATTTTGTATTTGTTTTCGAATCTTTTAAAAACAATCTGACTTTGTAGGTTCCAATTATATTCTCACCATCATCAGTTAGTTTTTCTTTGATGACTTCAAGGCTATCAATTTTATTTTTACCCCAATTAATAGAGTTAATAGCTTTGGCGGCTAGGATGGCCTGACTGCCATATTCAGGATTTTGCAAAGACTTAGCAACTGACGACAAAGAAAGACTCAAGATAGTAGCTATAATAATTGTTTTCATAAAATTCTCCTTCTTAGTTATTTTGTTTTAATTAACCAGCTATATAAGTTTTTATAATTTTAGATTTAAGCTCAGGTTTGTTGTTTTTAAGAACCACTTCGAAAGTAAGCACTAAACTACTTTCCGAATAATCCGTATTTATTAAACTATTATTTTTAATGACTAGATCTCTAAAGTTAAATCCCGCAGAACATAAGTACTCAGTTTTTACTTTAGTTTTAGAGCAGTAAGCTGACATAGCTCCAATAGAGGTGGCTTCTTTTGTATTAAGTGCACTGACGTCAGAGCTTAGCACACTAGCTACCAAGGATGCTAACTGTTGATCTTCAGACAACCTAAGCCCCGTGTCTCCCTCAACCAATACGATTTGACCGGCGTTACTGACTAAAAGTTTTAAAACTTCCTTATTTATTTTTTCAGTTTGGGCCTGAGCACCAAAACCACAAACTAATATAGCTAATATAGTTATCGTTGTTTTCATAAAATTTTTCTCCTTAGTTATTTTGTTTTAATTAACAAATTTTTTTATAGTCTTATTTAAATTCATAATTCTGGTCGTGTGTTAAAAACCCCGTACATCAATCATTAAAACTTGAAAGCAGATGTTTTCGCATTTCCACACATAGCTTTTCGATTTCATGAACTTTATCCAGCAAAGCTGATGACTTAGGTTTTTCGCCTGTCAAAAGTTCAATCAAAGTGACATTTAAAGCGCCAGCAATTTTTACATAAGGCTCGCCTTTGATTTGTCGGCCGTTTTCCCATTCGCGGTATGTCGACACTGGCACAACTGCCCTGCGTGCAACTTCATTAACAGAGAGTTCTTGTTCTAATCTGAGTTTTTTTATTCTTTGGCCTATCTGTTCCATATCTGAACCCCAAACCTTTATCTGGACCCTTTATACAGAACATTTATATATAAATAAACTTATAGATTTTTATATTTATTATCAGTATATTGATATAATGAATACACTGCCACCCTACGCTTTAATGGCTTCTTTTATAACGTTTGCTAAATCAAAGAATATGCAGCTGGCAGCGCAAACACTGGGTCTGTCGCAGCCTGCGCTAACGAATCATCTTAAAAGTTTTGAAACTTACTTTCCACAGGCCGTATTTACTTTTGAGGGCCGAAAAAAAATATTAACTGATTTTGGATTGGAACTAAAAACTGTTCTTGAATCACGATTCGATCATTTAGATGAAGACCTACGGGTTCTTAACGAGCGGGTTCAAGACCCAAAACATATTCATCTTAAAATGGCCGCTCGCCATGAGATTATCTGTCATTTTGCTGGGAGAATTAATTTTCCAGGCACATTGGAATTCACGTCTCTTCATACAGAATCAGTTGTCGATTCACTGATTGAGCGAAAAATTGATATTGGTCTTTCTTACGATGTTTCTAAAGCCCATCAACTGCATGCTAAAAAGTTTTTTAACTACTCATACAGTTTAGCTATACCTCAGAAGTGGAAAATGAAAAATAATCGTGTATCACCAACTTTGATTGAGAAACTTTGTGATTTTTCGTATTTATCACATCGTTCACAGTCTGAAAATCTAGACACACTTCTTAAGAATTATAAGATCAAACAAAATCCCCATTATAAAAAAATTGTTCCTGACTGGAGAACTCTCTGTGAACTTGTGCAATCAGGTGAAGGTTGGGCTATTGTTCCCCAATATTTTTTAAAAGATTTTGATCGTATTGACGATATACCTATTCCTGTAAGCCTTATTCCCGAAGTGCAGTTTTACTTGTTGTATCGAAAAGAATCCCTAACACGACCTTGGTTCAAAAATATCCTGGATCAACTCCATAAATCTATGCACTCTGACTAACCAATCACGTCACTGTCTATAATTTTGAAAGCTGAAAAACCTAAGTTATCAGGTTTGTTAGATAAAGTTCATGAAATCGAAAAGCTGTGTGCGGGAATGCGAAAGCATCTGCTCTCAAGTTTTCATGATTGATGTGCATCGGAAACTACAAAGTTAGATTGTTTTTAAAAGATCCAAAAACTCATCAAAAATCTGATGGCACTAAAGTCGGGGTCTGTTTTGGAAGTCCTGGGGATCGTCAATAAATTATACAAAAAAGCCCACATTTTATAATTGGCCATCAACGTCTATTTATAAATCATTAGTTAAGTTAATTTTGTAACGTTTCCGATAAGTTTGAAGTATGGATTTATTGAGCATCCTTAACTTTATTAGACAGAATTCAAACAAAGGTCTGCTTGCGATCACAACTGAACTTATTCAAAATAAGTTAGGTTTTAATCTTATTGTTCTAATTGATAATTCTGATAGGTCAAAAGTTTTAGGTCACAAAGTTTTTTCATCTTATGAGTCACTACAGCAGTATATTACGAATCTGCCAATTAAATATGGTTTTATGTATTTTCACATTGGCAACAACAACTACAATGCTGGCGCTAGCTTTTATGACCAAGGTTGGATATGTATCTATGACGGTGAAAAAACAACTGTGACTGATTTTTATGAAAATTTCACAACTTCCTTTTTGCAGCTGAGCTCATTAAAATACGATCAAATATTTGATTGCGATGATTCACCTACAGAAGTCGTGTAGATAGAACCGCTTGATCTAAATATATTTCATTTAATATTTCAACTGCTAGTCGTACTTGATCTTTAATTTTTAAGTTATCAAATTCATCTGTTTTTTTATCAAAATAAGCCTCTATGAAATCTGCGTATTTAAATTTATAATTAACTTGAGTTGTTCTTTGATTAATATATAAAACCAATACATTATTCTTCAGTCTGATTCTTGATTTATTTGAATCATAAATTGAAAAACAGATCATGACATCTTGTCTTGTATAAAAAGTAATTCGATAACTTCCCGTTTCTAGATAATATTGTTTTTCAATTTGACCTATAAGTTCGTTTAATAATCTAAAGCATTGCTTTTCATTCATACAATCAAGCCATGCAAGAAAAGACACATTCTCAGGATATGTTTAATTCAATTCGTAAATTCTATTTTCGGATTTTAAACTGTTTAACTAGCGTTTCATACCTAAAAGTATAGAGGACCGCCGATATCACATAAGTGCCCACATTTGACTGTGGGCTTTAATACCGGGGCTAAAAACATGTAACTCAATTAAATTAAAACCCAAACTTTGTTTTTGTGGCTAGTTTGAATTTGGCGTAGCTTTGGCATGAGCTTCACAGCCAAATGTAGGAGGGAAAATACTCGTTTTTGTTATTACTGCATTACAGTTTTGATAAATATCTCCATTGCGATAGGCTTTACATCTGTCGATAGCATATTTAGTAGCTTGTGTTTCTGCGATATGACAGCTGATACTTTGTGATGTATTTGAAGAGTAATAACTAGAAGTATAGAAGTTATTAGCTAAAACGTCGTTGAAGTTTACAGATTCAAAGCGCAACTTAAAAGAGGCTTTGCTGTTATTTCTTGAGTATTTAGCTGGATCTGCACATTCTCTAATGTTAATTGTGTTGCAATCATATTCGTCGACGACAATCAGACCATTTTGTAACAAAGTCAGCATATAACCTGTTCTTTCTGATCGATTACCTGCACCCATTTGAGTAAAAAAGCATGTTGCACCATCTGAAGAACACTTTCCAGAATAACTTGAACCCTCATAACCTATAATTTGGCTACTGCTTTCCAGATGAAAACATTCATTTCTTGTGCTTTGATTGCTGATAACAGTTAATTGTAATCTTTCAGCACTCACTGATTTTTCAAATAATATTTGGCAATCATTACCGCCATCAATACTCCAAACACCAGATTGAATTTTATTAAAAAATTTATCTTTTTCATTTGCTTTTGTAGCAGCTCCAGACACTAGTACGACTAAAACCATTATTAATTTTTTCATTAAATAGACTCCTTTACTAATCCATTACATTTAAATTGCTTTATAACTTTGCCACTAAATTTAGTAATTGTTTTAAAAATTGAAAATTCAGACAAAGATTTATCGAACTTAAAGATTTCTTCATCGACTGTTTCTTTGTCGTAACTAACAAGTTCTTGCCGAGCCATCCATATGCCGTCATCAACATATAAATATCTTGTTGTCTGATCACTGCCGTTAAGTCTACCTTGCTCATTATCGCACAGTTTTAGTTGATAAGTTCCATCTATAGATAGTTTTTTGCAGTCATTTGTTGATGCCGAATTGAGCTCCAACTTAACTTCTTTACTGTCACAAGTTACAGCACCTGCATTTGAGGCAAAAATGAGTACAACGAGTAATAAACTTAATTTTTTCATAGATTATCTCCTCAGCATTGATCAAGTTGTAATCGTGTTAGACAAGCCAATCATCGTTGTCAATAAATTCTCATTGAACTTACGAAATAACCCACCGACTACCCAACTACGTCACTGTCTATGATTTTGACAGCTGAAACCAATCTAAATTCGTTTTAAATCTGGCCTCGACCTTGCTCTATAATACAGTACCCCCCCATGGCGGCTAGGATCCCCCCCTTAACCTGGTCGCCTTTTTTTTTCTCTTCTTTAAAAAAATCTGACATACTTAACTAAATGCCTAATCAGAAATTTTCACTTTTTCTATTTTCATTTATAATTACTTTTAAAGCATTTGCATTCACTGTTGTGATCGACCCCGGTCATGGCGGCCAAGATGTCGGAGCACTTCGTGATTTTTTTAAAGAATCCCAAGTGACTTTAAGTCTAAGTCAAAAAATTCAAAAGATCGCTGTCGCACAATTCGATCAAAATATTTTAAAAGTAATTTTAACCAGACAAAAAGATGAAACCTTGTCTTTGCAAAAAAGAGTCGCCATTGCAGAAGAGTCAAAAGCTGATTTGTTTATTAGTTTGCATGTGAATTCAGCCCCTTCCAGCCAAGTCTCAGGAATGGAATTTTTCTTTAAAAAAAATGAATTAACTTCTAAAAATGAAAATCTGAATCCGACAGAAACTATTGTTCAATCGCTGATTAGTTTTGGACAAGCCAGACAGAGCTTACAGTTTAATCATGCCCTTAAAAAAAATTGGACTGAAACTAGATCTATTATAAAGCGTGCATCCTATTTTGTGATCGAACGCGCAAACATGCCGTCTGTTTTAATTGAAGTTGGGTTTATTTCTAATTTATCTGAAGCTAAAAAACTGATGACCGATGACTATCAAAATAAAATTGCCCAATCTGTCATCAACGCTATTGTTGATTATAAAACTGCGTTAGAATAAATACTCAAACAAGACTGCCATGACCCGCTTCTGAAAGTCATGATTAATGATCAAATCAAGTGACAAAATTAGCTTTTTTTAGGACAACTAAAGCATGTCAAATTCTAGCATTTCTGATTACACTCGCACCGATAAAAGAAACCTCAATCAACTTCGTCAAATTAAAATCACGCCGCACATTTCTGAATACGCTGAAGGCTCAGTCATGGTTGAATTCGGTAAGACACAAGTGCTTTGCACAGCGACTTACGAATCAAAATCACCTCCTTGGTTAATTGGTTCAGGCAGCGGCTGGGTGACTGCTGAATATGGAATGCTACCGCGTTCGACACACACACGTATCAAACGTGAAAAATCAATGACTGGCGGACGCACACAAGAAATTTCTAGATTGATTGGGCGTGCTTTAAGGTCATGTGTTGATCTTAAAGTGATTAACGAAAAACAAATCATCATCGATTGTGATGTGATCAACGCTGATGGCGGTACTCGCACTGCAGCTGTCACTGGTGGTTTTGTTGCCTTGGCATTAGCTTTTAAAAAATTGCAAACATTAGGTGAAATTAAAGCCAATCCACTGAAACATTATGTAGCTGCTGTTTCAGTTGGGCTTTTTGAACAAAAAAATAATCCTAAAAAAATTCCACTTCTAGATTTAAATTACGATGAAGATTCTGAAATTGGCACAGACATGAATTTTGTGATGACCGATAAAAATGAATTTATTGAAGTTCAAGGTACTGCGGAAGAAGGAACTTTTTCAAGAACTGAACTTTTTGATATGATGACTTTGGCTGAAACTGGTTGCCATGAACTTTTTAAACATCAGCAAAAAATTATCGGAGATTATTTTAATGGAGTTATGGATAGCAACAGGAAATAAAGGCAAGCTTGACGAATACAAGCTGCATTTAAAGAATGTCAGTGAGATTACAGGTGAGATTAAAATTTTTTCACAAAGTGATATTAAAAGTTTTTCTCCCCGCCCTGAAGACGGCGCAACTTTTCTAGATAATGCGCGTATCAAAGCCAAATCATTAAAAGCCTTAAAATCTGATTGTTATGTCCTAGGTGAAGACGCTGGTCTTGAAGTCGTAGGTCTTAACAATTTACCTGGTGTACATTCAGCCAGATATGCAGGTCCTCATGCGCGTGATTCTGAAAACGTCGCTAAACTTTTAAAGATGATGCAAATTCGAAATATTAATCCAAGGACTGCACAATTTAAATGTGTCACTGTGGTTTTAACCCCCGATAATCAAGAATGGATTTTCGAAGGCGTGATGTCAGGAGTCATTGCACAAAAACCTGTTGGTCAAATGGGTTTTGGTTACGATCCAATTTTTGTTCCTGATCAAGAAACAAAAACTTTGGCTGAACTAGGCCCTGGTTTTAAAATTCAAAAATCTCACCGCGCTCATGCGCTTAATCTTTTTCTTCAAAAACTTCAAAGCACAAAGGAGTCCACACCCCATGCCTAAAAACACTAATGATTTTAAAATTTTCGCAGGCAACACCAGCCAAAAATTAGCTTTAGATGTTTGTCAAATTTTAGAGACGCCATTGGGTGAAAGCCAAGTGAATTGTTTCGCTGACGGAGAAATACAAGTCGAAATTAAAGAAAGTGTTCGCGGCCAAGATGTGTTTGTGATTCAAAGTACATGTAACCCCGTTAATCAAAGCTACATGGAACTTTTTATCATACTAGACGCTTTAAAAAGAGCATCTGCTGCATCCATCACTGCAGTGATTCCGTATTATGGCTACGCCAGACAAGATCGCAAAGTAGCACCTAGGGCACCAATTTCTGCAAAATGTATGGCCGATTTACTGACAACAGCTGGTGCAAACCGCGTAGTCGCTGTGGATCTTCATGCTGCCCAAATTCAGGGCTTTTTCAACTGTCCATTTGACCATCTTTTCGGCATACCTACACTAGCAAGAGCTTGGAAAGAAAAATTCGGCGAAGGCTCTGATTTTGTCACAGTGAGTCCAGACGCCGGAGGTGTAGAGCGAGCCCGTGCTTTCGCGAAAAGAATTAATTCCACACTAGCGATTATCGACAAAAGACGGACAGGCCCCAACGAAGCCAAAGCTTTTAATTTGATCGGAGATGTGACCAATAAAACGGCCATTATTGTAGACGATATGATCGATACCGCTGGAACTTTAACACAAGCTGTTGACAGCTTACTGAAGAATGGTGCAAAACAAGTGTTCGCTGTTGCTACACATGCGGTCTTTTCTGGTCCGGCTATTTCACGTTTGATCGAAAGTCCCATTTCAAAGGTTTTTGTCACTGACACAATTCCTTTAAGTGAAGCCGCTGTGGCCTCTGGTAAAATGCAAGTTATTACCGTGGCTCCAGTTCTTGCTGAAGCAATTCGTCGAATTCACGATAATGATTCTGTGAGTTCGTTGTTTTTGAATTAACAGCTGAACTAACTTTACAGAATTGAACGGAGAAAATTATGAAACAAAGAATTGAATTAAACGTTGAAGCACGCACGACAGGTCGAAAAAACTCTCGTGGTTTAAGAAATAACTCAATGGTTCCAGGAATCGTTTACGGATCAGTTGAAAATGCAAATGTTTCTGTTCATGTAAATGATATTTTAAAATACAATTCACGCGCCTACGAAAATGCTTTATTGAATCTAAAAAGTTCTGATTCAAAAATTAATGGCAAAATCGCATTAATTAAATCAGTTCAAGTTAATCCATTGTCACGCCGACCTGAACATGTTGATTTCTTCGCATTAGACATGAGCAAAACAGTTCGTGTATCGATCGAGATCTCTATCGAAGGTAAAGCCATCGGTTTAGCTGAAGGCGGTTTACTGAACGTTGTTACTCGTCAAGTTGAGATCGAATGTTTACCTACAGCGATTCCTGAATCAATCAAAGTTGATGTCAGTAATCTTGGCTTAGGCGATTCTATCCATGCTTCTGATTTAACAATTCCAGATGGAGTGAAATTAATTTCACGTCCTGAGTTAACAATTGCCGCAGTTGTAATCCAAGAAGAAGAAGCTGTTGCTACTCCTGTTGTTGCTGCCGTCGCAGCGACACCTGCTGCTGGCGCTCCCGCTGCCGCTGCCGCTGGTGCGAAACCTGCTGCTGGCGCTAAGGCTGCTGCTCCTGCTGCTGCTGCCGGTGCGAAACCTGCTGCTGGAAAAAAATAGTTTTAAATTATTGAATTAAAAAAAGGCGACTCATAAGGTCGCCTTTTTTTTTGTTTTTTGTGATAGGTTTTAATAGATTTTATAGAGGAATCTTTAAATGCATTTGATCGTTGGTCTTGGAAATTTTGGTCAACAGTATCTGACAACTCGTCATAATATCGGTTTTATGGCCTGTGATTATTGGTTAAAGACCTTGGGCGACACGGGCGACTACAGGACCGAACACAAAGCGCTGACTCGCAAACTTAAAATTGAAAACACCATCAACAAACAAATGATGGATGTGCTGATAGCTAAACCACAGACCTATATGAATCGGTCGGGCGAATCAGTCGTGGCTTTGTTGAATTTTTATAAAATAAATCTGTCAAAAATGATCGTTGTTCATGATGATATTGATCAGGCTTTCGGTGCCATGAAAATTCACACCAATCGTGGGCACGGCGGCCAAAATGGAATTAAAAATATTTCAGAATTATTAGGAACTCAAGACTACACCCGCTTAAAGCTAGGCGTGGGCAGACCTGCTGATCCACGATTTGATATCGGTGACTATGTATTAAGTGGCTTTTCAAAAGAAGAAAGCCCGCATTTACCTCAGTATTTAGAGACCGCATGTGATGCCGTTGAAAGTTTTATCTTTGAAGGTGCAGAAAAAGCAGCTACTCGATTTAATGGGTCGATTAATTTTTAAAATGCATGTAGAAGGTATTTAACTCAAACTGTAAGTTTGGACTGCAAAGCACTATTAAAAAAAGGAATTATTTATGGCTCTTCAAGTTGGAATCGTTGGTCTACCAAATGTTGGGAAATCAACATTATTTAATGCTTTAACTGCCGCAAAAGCAGAAGCCGCAAACTACCCTTTTTGTACAATAGATCCTAATGTTGGCGTTGTGACTGTTCCTGATATCCGTTTAGATCAAATTACTCAGTTTATTAAACCGCAAAGTGTTATACCAACCACAATGGAATTTGTGGATATCGCAGGTATTGTTAAAGGCGCTAGCCAGGGTGAAGGTTTAGGAAATCAATTTCTTTCACATATTCGTCAAACTGATGCCATCGTTCACGTTGTTCGTTGTTTTGACGATCCTAATATTATTCACGTGGCCGGCAGTGTTGATCCTTTGCGCGATATGGAAATCATCAATACTGAATTGATGTTAGCGGATTTAGATTCAGTTGAGAAAAAATTAAAACGAATCGAAAAAATTGCGAAGACATCGTCTGATGTAAAATTAAAAATGGAACTTGATGTGACTCAACGGGCGCACCAAGCCCTTAGCGATGGTAAACCTGCAAGATCTGTTGTTTGTAATGACTTAGAAATGCCTTACATGCGCGAATTACATTTATTGACTGCAAAACCTGTTTTGTATGCGTGTAACGTTTCAGATACTGATTTCGCTGCTGGCGGAAACGACTGGGTTAAACAAGTCGAAAAAAGAGCCGCTGAAGAAAACAATAAAACAATCACGATTTGTTCGGCGATGGAAGCAGACATTGCGCAGCTACCTGTTGAAGAAAGAGCTGAGTTCTTACAAAGCTTAGGCGCTACAGAACCAGGTCTTAATCGTTTAATTCGTGACGCTTACAAACTATTGGGTCTTTACACTTATTTTACAGCAGGTGAAAAAGAAGTTCGCGCTTGGACTATTAAGGCCGGCATGAAAGCTCCGCAAGCGGCTGGTGTTATTCATACTGATTTTGAAAAAGGTTTTATCCGAGCTGAAACTTATCACTGTGAAGATTTGTTTACATTGAAAACAGAACAAGCTGTTAAAGAAGCTGGCAAATACCGCCTTGAAGGCAAAGAATACCCCGTTAAAGACGGGGATGTTTTATTTTTTAGATTTAATGTGTAGAAGGCTAAGTATTTAATTTTAGAAAATACCTAAGAAATAAAGCTGGCATTAACCAGCTTTAGAGAAAACATTCTTTTTATTTAAACCAATTTTTAAATTATAAACACCGAAATCAGTTTTAAATGTTTGATTTAAAATTTCAGCGTTATTTAAATTTAAAACAAGATGGTCTTGCCCTGAAATAATAATCGGTAAACATTTATCATAATATAAACCATATAAGTTTAAATTTTCTTTAAGCATCCCAAAAATAATATTTACGGCCTCACCTAAAAAGAACACACTTTGACTTTCAGAAAAACTATCTGCGTAGTTATGCATAACTGATTTTACGATTGTTTGCTTAGAACATGTTAACTGCATGATTGCTTCAACATCATCGTTCATAAACGCAACTACAGCTGAAATCTCTGTATTTATTTTTTGTGAATCTAATGTCGCTTCTGAGGCCTTTAGCATAAATAAGCTTTCAAAAACTTCATTAACTGATTCACGACATTTAATATTAAAAACATTTGTTGCCACAACGTCATCTAATTTTTGCTTTTTTTGTT
>JAYSQO010000105.1:0-8281 GCA_043721535.1 Bdellovibrio sp.
TGTCTGGTTTAATAATTCTGGCTTGATAAGTTGTATATTTGGGCGCGGCAGCAGCCAATAACACTGCTGGAAAAATAAATGTTAAAGAAAAAATTAACACGCGTTTAGTCACACGCTTTATCGCATGAAATAATAATTTCAAAATTACGTACTGCGCCGTCAACCGCATAGTCACTTTATCGGAAGTTTTGACTAAATGCTTGATAACTGAAAACGAAAGTACATTACCCTGAAATAATAAATGTAATCAAAGATGGCTCAAAATGAGAATCTAATCCACTAAAAGAAAGACAGCCTCGGTTGAGACTGTCTTGTAAACCAATTCTAAACTACCAAGGGCCAAACAAAGGCCAAAACTTCACGCAGTCAAATGAGGATACTCCCTAGTAAATCATTCTGCCATCACCTAAAAGTGTAGCATGACAGTCAACTCCTTTGTTAAGGCAGTTCTTAACAATAGTCGTGATAAATTCTGGATTCCAACCATTAACCCAGTCAGCATGACCTGAATAACCACCTGGTAAACCCGCAGCATAATGATCACTAGCTAATCGCCATTTACTCATATCCACACCTGCTGCAACTTTAAACTGAAAGTTAACTGATATATGTGGTATAGAAATGGGGTGAGTCGTAGGACATTTGTTGGCTGTGGTTAATAGTCTGTTCGTATGTGCCATATGACTTTTATGATCTGCAGAATCTAAATTTTTACCATCCCAACATTGCGGGAACGAAATCATCATTGTCATAATTTCTCCTGCATTACAAATTGGAATGCTTTTCTTCCAACCATAGAATGGGGTACGGCCCTGGCAGGTGTAATTAGCCAGGCCTTCAACCTCTGAAGTCGCTTTACCATTGCCAGCGATCATTCTTAAACCTTTTGGTGGAACATTTATCAATCCACTTGGTGTGCGCCCAGTTTTATAATAAAAAATAGCCAGTTCCGGCAATACTGGAGTATTCGTTACTGTATTAATCATAGAAGGCATCCAGTAAGAGCTGCGGTTCACTAAACCACCTTTACATGTACTGTTACCAACAGAACTCAGGTTATTTACATCGCTGGCAAAATTGACCGAAGTGTTACCGAAGAAAGTGTGGTGATGTGCTGCACCTTGCTGATTTGGAAACACTATTGGGTCATCTGTACTCATGTGACTAGGCTTACACACAATTCTAAAAGCACCGCCAGTTGCCGGAGGTATTTCTGTTGTAGCCTTAACGCGAATTGTGCTGTACCCAATCGCCGGCGTCATGTTTGGATAAGTTTCCTCTACGGCATAAGCTGCGCAAGCGAAAAGCACAACAGTGATAGTTAGTTTTTTCATTTTGTCCCCTTTTTAAAGTTATGGTTCTAATCATTCTTGTATTTATGTTATCATATGTAATGAGCATATTTCTAAACTAATTTGTGAGCATTGTTTTTTCAGGCTAAATCTCTATGTTGATTTTAAAAACAAAATTCTTAAATTTTAGTTAGTAAAAAAGTCTCATGTTTCAAAATGGAACATGAGACTTTGAATAATATAATAACTCGACTTGCAGATTAAGACTGGTTACTGCGCACTACAATCAGAACGATATTTAATTTTTAGCGCACTCTCACCGCCACCGGCAACAATCGTGTCTGTTTCAATCGTGTTCTGACCTTCGACTAAGTACGACGCTAAATCGATGTTTAAAGCTTTATTCCAACTTGTTGAAAGTTCTACGACGGCAGACTGAGTAGCCGAGTACTGGACTTTGCCGTTGACAGCGTCATAAACCATGCGGTCGGCTCCTGATTTTGGCCCAAAGTAAACAGCTCTACCGTTTACTTTGATTGACAACCAGTCATCGAAAGAAGCTTGAGTTAATACCATCGAAAATATTTT
This sequence comes from Bdellovibrio sp., assembly GCA_043721535.1. Lineage (GTDB taxonomy): Bacteria > Bdellovibrionota > Bdellovibrionia > Bdellovibrionales > Bdellovibrionaceae > Pseudobdellovibrio. The sequence goes on from JAYSQO010000105.1 coordinate 1,881, forward strand.
TGCTTTATTTTGTACATCAAAAGTTAATTTTCTTGAATACAATTTACCGAACTTCTGACTACCATCCCAATAGTTATCAGCAAAAGTACCGAATTCTAAAATAGAATCTTGATCAGCTGCTTTTGCTGGTTCGATATACACACGCATATCACCTTGAACATTTCTAAACTGACTGCAAAGATTTCCACCATCTGCTGGCCCATCAGCCACGATTTCGCAGGTTGGACTTGTGTAAGTTCCAGATAAAATGCCATCGCTACAAAGACGTGTCTCTTTTTCACAAACTTTATTGATTGGTGGCCCGTAAGCATCAACCGATTGACCGTGTGCTATTGTCTGACCGTTGTATAAACATGATTTCGGTACACCAGGTGAACAATTTGCATAAGCAAACGATCCAGACATCACTCCGTTGATACAAGCTCTTGATTCTTGGTTACAAACTGAACCAAAAGCAACTGATGAATCAGCAAAAGCAATAACTGATGCTAAATGTTGAACTGTTTTTCCATTGTGAAAACATGCTTGTGGTGCACCGACTTCGCATGAACCAAAACGATAATTTCCTGACAATGAACCGTCATTACATAAACGTTTTTCACTAATACAAGTTTCACCAAAGCCTACAGTTGAATTAGCAAAAGCTTCTGCAAAGTCACCGTGTCTGATTTCACGACCGTCGAATAAACACGATTTTTTGATATTGATTTGGCAATTTTCAAAATTGAAAGAGCCTGATAAAGATCCATTATTACAAAATCTTGATTCAGATAAGCATGACGAACCTTCTTCAACTGTTGAAGTTAAATAGGCTAAAACAGATGAGCCATCTGCTACTTCTACACCATTAAATTCACAAACTGCGGGTTTAATTTCACAGTCTTTTGAATTTATATTGTCACAAGATGTTGCGGTGAATTTTTCCATAGATGCTAAATCAGCTACCTGAACTCCTACTTTAGAGCAGTTCTGATAGAAAAATAGTGCCGGAATAGCCAGCACTGCAATGAACATTGGGACCACTGATTTTTTGTATTGATTTGACATTTACCCACCCTTTTACGTTACTAAAAAGCAAAACATATCTTACACCAAAATTACTGACTATATTTAATATTTTTAGGCTGTGTGCCGTATTCTCTCACACTTGAATCTCTGTATAGATCCAAACGACCATTTACTTCACCAATTCTTTCAATTGTAACATCACAAAGAATTGTGCGGCCACATGATTTACCGATACTTAAACTTGAAACGGCTCTTGGACCAGCTGAACTGTAGATAAAAGTTTTACCTTTTACTAAAGAAATTTTTGCGCCAACTGCTAAAGTTGATACATCAATAGCATCTTTATGTTTCTTAGCTAATTCAACACAAGAACTTGCTTGAATTTCTTCAGGTGAATCTTCGTGCTCAACTTCTTCGTTTTCTGCTATATCATCTTCATGATCTTTATCTTCATGATCTTTGTCCTCGTGCTCTTTATCTTCATGATCTTCTTTAACGACCTCGGCTGATGTGTCATCTTGTACTACAGGCTCAGGACCTTGCTCTGTTACCGTAGCCTCAGGAATAACATCAACTATATTGTTATCTTGATCGAGTATAATGGCTTGAGTGCCTCCGTCGACACTCAATGCGCTTGCTTTATTATCTGTAACCAACAGACCTGGCTGTATTTGAGAACAATTTTGATATGCAAATAGAACCACACCTAAACTCACCATGACTGTTGCTAATTTAATATTTTTACTCATTTTGATAACCCCCACTATAATCTCCTGCAAAAAGAACGACCTGTTTAAAAAAACCTATTCGACTTGAAAAGGGAAATTTGTCTAACTTTTTGATTTCGTCAAAACAGTCTACAAATTCTCATTTTGATAATTCTTAAAACAAGACACCAAAACTAAGATCTAAATTCTGACTGATCTGTGTCTTCTGAGAAAAATCGCCTTTTTGTGCAGTTGTAGGCGCCGGATTACTACCCGTTTCTCTGATATCTTTTGATGCTAAATCATACGCTTGTGCAACAGTTAGACCGTAAGCTAATTCAAAATAATATCTGTTTTGCAAATAAATCTGCCAACCGAAACTATAATTCGCCATTGGTAAAGATTTTGTATCGTATTTAGCTAAACCTAAAGAATAGCGTCCTGATACAGTCATCGGAATAATCGAATCACGTGAAATACTGATTTTACCGTAGTAATAAACATGTCTAAAGTAACCAATCAAATTCGATTCATGTATTGGCGCTCTGGCAAAATTCAAACCACCACCACTTGGCGCAGCAAACTCACTAACATAGATATTATATCCACTTTGTCTGATTTGATAACTGCCACCGAATGAACGAAATTCATCTATGTAATAACCTAATTTCATACCATACAAGTTGTTGTTATAGAAAACTTCATCAGTGACAGAAATTTTATCTAAAGAAACATCCCAACGGTCGGTGAACGTTAGTTTTTTATTCAAAACCATTTCTGGATAATCAACTTTAGGATAAACAACTTCTTTTGATAAATCTCCAGCAGTAAAAGTATCGTTCTCTGTCTGAGCAAATGCAGCTAATGATATTGAAATAATTAACAAAGGTATTAATATTTTTTTCATATTATTTAGACCCCAACCCTAAGCCACTTGATTTAACTTCAGGAATAAAGTTTTCTCTGATTTTAATAATTTTTTTATAATTAAAATCTTTTTTTGTTTGGAAAAATGATCCTTCCGGGGCTTCTTGACGACCTTTAACTAAGTCATCCTTAAAATTAATTCGAATAATTTTTTTATTTTTTCGCACTCCCGAAATATCAATTCTTTCCTCTTGCTGGGCTAGAACCGTAAAACCTAAAATCAAACAAAGCATAAAAATTATTTTATTCATTTAAGCACCTATTTTGACCAATAAATTGATAATTACCGATTTCATCAACCCAGTATTCGCTTTCAAAGGGCCAATAACGATACCCATTTTCCGTGTAAAAATCTCGTTTATCTGCAACTGATGTCAGTTTTTCTTTTTGCTCTTCAGTCATGCTTGCTGTCAACTTGAAGTAGTTCTTTCTCACATTTAAAGCTTCATATTTAACTAAATCAAATTGCTGATTGTAGTCATCCATTTGTTTTTTAGTTTGTTCGATATATTTAGCAAAACCCTCTGACATTTTTTTCTGTACAGTTTTGATTCGGTTAGAAAAAACTCTGTCTGCAAACTTAGAAAATGATTTATTTTTTGCTAACATTGTTTTTTTGAATTTATTCTTTTCTGCCTGTATTGTTTTAAAATTCTGCAAATGAGTTTTTAAATGTGGGCTAGATAGCGCCGTTCGCATAATAAAGAATGGAATTTTTGATTCGTACTTTCTCTGCAATCCCGCTTGTGTGTATTTTAAATTTGTATCAGCCTCTGAAATTAATTTTAAATTAGCCTCTTGTGTTTTTTTATCTGTTTCCCAGTCTGACAAAAGCTTACTGATGGGTCTGAAGTTTTTCTCGTAAACTGCAACTGAACTTTCTAAATCATCAACATGACAGACGTACAATAAAATAATAATTCTGAGCAGTAATGATTCTGGATCAAAATAGGTGTCGTAAAATGGGGTTTGCAAATTTTCTATTGTGCTTAAAGCGGCGCGGAATCTTAAATCTCTGAACTGGGCCCAGGCTTGTTCAAAAAGTGCATTTTTAAAAAGCTCATGATTTTTCGGAATATCTTTATAAAAATCAACCGCCTCTGGCCACATTTTAGCTTGATACAAAGTTCTAGCGATTGAAATATTTGCTAAAACTCTTTTTTCTGCGTTGTTAGCATTTTGAAAGTTTTTTTCGAAATATTTATAAGCTTTACGTGGCTCGTTTCTTTTTAAGTAAATCAAACCTAAATTGTAATTAGCAAAGTAATTCTTTGGATTAACAGCTAGCGCATTATTTAATTCTTGCTCTGCTGATTTGTCGTCTTGATTATTAATATGATTTTCAGCTAGCTTTGTATAAAATAATTCTTTGCCTAGGTTGTTAATTTGACTGATTTCAATCTTTTTAATGGCATAATCAAGAATCGTACTGTCTTTGTCTTTATCTGAAATTCTAACCAGTAAAGCTAACGCTTTTTGTGAAATAGAACCTTTATTCAATTGGCTGGCGCTGACTAATGGGTACGAAGCCAACTGGCTATAGCCCGTATTATACAACGATAAGCCTAGCCAGTACCTGGCTAATGCTATTTGTTCGATCTTAATATTTTTCTTTTGATAACCAATCGTAAATAGCTGCGGAATCGCAGCGCCATATTGTTTGGCTTCGATCATCTTTTTAACAGCCGCTAGATTTTGGGCACACAGCAGATGACTTGAAAAACTGATTGATAAAAAAAGTGATGCTATTATTTTTTTCATTTTTCTGATCCCGCCTCAGACCCAAGTTTGTAGAAGCCCGCATAGGTTAATGACAGTAGAATCGAATTCGCATCTTGTTCTTGGTTGTTTATATTTTTTGTCCTATAAAATAGCCAGTTGATGTCGACTTTTAAACCAGTTGCCTGAGATAATGCAAATAAATTTCCTAAGCCAACATGTAATCCGACAGCTTCTGAACTGGATTTCGTCGTGACCCGTCCAGCACCAAAATTAAAATACGTTTCAAAGGGTATAATCGATTGATTAAAATAAGCGACTTTCCCGTAGACAGTATTCCAATAAAACTGAGCCGCGTAATAAGATTTTAAATAAATTAAATTTTCAACTGATACCCGCTGAGTTTTTTCTAACTGATCTATTTCGCCACGCGCGCTGGATGTGAAAAAATAACCTAAAAGCCCGACGCCGTATTTTTCATTAAAATGGTAATTTGCACCAGCTTGCCCGCCAAACGTTCTATAGTACACTTCTGTTGGAACCAATGTCAGACCACCAAAATACTGAATTGAGTTCGTTTTATCTAAAAGATTTTTTTGAACGATACCCAGATTCTGATTAAAATCGTTTGATTTAATATTATTGTAATTGGCTTTTGAACCAATACCTTGATTTTTTAAATCACCTGATAGGTTATCATCTTCTTCGTTGATGTATTCTTTTTGCAGCTGAAAGTTTTTTTCCAGCTGGTCTGAAATAACATCCACTGATTTTTCGATTTCCTGATCGTTCACCTCTTCAGAAATATTTGCCTGCGAGTTTGACGGTGCACTTGCTTGCGCCAATGCGTTAGAAACCGCAAATATTGAAACGATAAAGACTGTACATAAAAAACGCCGATAGTTCATATAAATTAAAGACATACCTTAAGTTCATGCTTTCACAGAGAATCATCAACAAACAATAGATTATATTTTGTAAATATAGACCAAGGTCTTAGTTATTTTTTCGTGCTAAAATTTTATGTTCCACCGAAGGCCACACCGCAATGATAAATCCCAAAACAATGGCCATATCTGCGACGTTAAATACACCGGTTCTAGCGAAGCCAAAATCCATAAATAGAAAATCAATCACGTGGCCATTATCATGTGTTAATCGATCAATCACATTACCAATGCCGCCTGCTAAAATAAATGAATACGCCAACATATCTTTTAAGCTCATTTTGTTTTTAATCAGTGACCACAGCATGAAAAACAATCCAACAGCGACAATCAAACCGAAAACAACAAAACGTATGCCACGAGACCAGCCCCCGCCCATTCCTAAAAATGCGCCAGGGTTTTCCGCATAAACTAATTGAAATAGTCCTTGTAAGTAGACAATAGTCGCTTGTCCCTTTAAATAATCAACAGCCAGCACTTTTGTCCATTGATCTATAAAAACAACAGTGATTAAAATAGCAACTAGGATGACCAATCGATTCTTTAACAAATTCGTATTCATTATTTTAGTTTGCTTAAATCAGCAGGCCCGGGCAACTGAAATATCGCCATACTTCGGTGTCGGCAATGATATTTTTAATTTCACAATTGAAAGCCTTGGTTCAAATGATTCAACTTTGCGGTACGAGCCCAACACGCCCGGCTTATCAAGATTTGGAATCAATGCCTACGGGCTAGGTATATCTTATTCAGCGCGAACTGGGTCAGCAGATCTTCAAGCTGAAAAAGGCTATAGCGATTATTTTGATTTTCAAATTAATTATCACAATAAAAGATGGGGTGCTGATCTTTATATTCAACAGTACAAAGGTTTTTTTCTACAAAACACCAGTGATGTTGGCGGCACAACTGATCCCTATTATCTTTTTCCAGATGTAAAGTTCAGCCATTACGGTATTATGGGCAGGTACGCGTTGTCGGAATCAGATTTTTCGATAGCAGGTTTACTGAACCAATCCGAAGAAGTCAAAAAAACCGCTGGTAGTTATTTTATTATTTTAGGTTACAGAAATTATGATTTACTGACTGATCA
>JAYSQO010000106.1:0-52485 GCA_043721535.1 Bdellovibrio sp.
CAAACTACTTAATAATCCACCTACAATTAAAAGACTAAAAGCAATTATAGGCCAGACAGTCCAAACAAATTGACCCTTTGTTAGGTCATTAAGAATTACAATCGATAAAACACCTATAAATACGCCAATCAGTTGAAATACTGTACCCAGTCTAGCAGCTTTCAATCGATTGATTTCATCAATTAAAGATGTAATTTTTGGAAGTAAAATGACGTTCAAAAGTTTAGCGATAAAAAAGTAAAGTGCAGCGACTTGTAACTGATTAGGAAATATTTTAAGTAATACTATAGGAACAGCAAAATCCCAGGCTTGATCACCAGACCTGGTTAGTAAACGCCCAAGTAAAATTTTGTATTGCAAAGATAATTGTTTCATTTTGTCAGCTACTTCATAAAACTTCTGACAATATCAATCAATTCTTCGCCAGCTTCTGAAGCCAGTTTTTTATCTTTGGCTTCGACGATATGTTCTCGGATGTGTCCTTCTAATACTTCTGTGGTAAGGCCATTCAAAGCTCCTCGGCAAGAGGCTAAAAGTTGCATCACTTGATATTCGTCAGATTCGGCTTCAACAGCTTTAGAAAAAGCGTCAAGTTGGCCTTTAATGCGATTGACCCGGGCTAAAATCTTATTTTTTTCTTTAATCGTGTGCGCCATCAGTTCAAAATATAGTATAGGGGACTATATTACAAGAAAAAGAGACAAAGAGTACTGATGCAATGAGCGAATTGAAAAGCCTAAAACAGCTACAGTTCGCAATAAGTAGTTGAATTAACTTAAAACTAACCCGGGGCACCATTTTATTTCGCCAGAAAAAATCAAAACAAGCTAGGTGTAATCGCAGGTAAAATCGTGCTACTTGATCTCATTCTTTGACGGATTTAGTTCACTAGGGTAGCTATCCAGCTTTAGGCGAGTTAACAGTTGCAAATTGGCAAGGTGAAATAATGGAGATTTTCTTACAATATATATTACCACTACTGTTGTTACCTCTGCTTTTTTTAAATATTTTTGGCATTTATGCTGGTATAGGAATCTTAATTTTTATATTATTGAGCAAGCTTTTCCTAAAGAAGTCTTACCCGAAAAAACTTTTCAGAATTGCATATTTTTTTATTGTATTAGGAGTTGTGGCAAAACTTCTTGTTATTATTGGCTAACACGGGGAACCTATTTATTTTTTTATGCAAAAAATCGGTCTCAAGCAACATTCCAAACTGACTTCCGTGCAAGCAGCCAGCGGACTCATAAAATTAAGAAATACTTTCTATATGATAGCTGATGATCAGCTTTCATTAGCTGTATTTACATTAAACAACACTGATTCTATCCAGTTTTTTAAATTACTACCTGGCCAGTTGCCTGAAGATCACCGTGAGAGAAAAAAATTGAAACCCGATTGGGAATCCCTAGTTTGTGTTTATTCAGCTGATGGCACTGATACATTATTAATTTTACCTTCAGGATCAAAACCCAATCGGACGCTAGGTATGTTAGCAAATATCAAAGAAGAGGAATTACAATCTGTTAAAAAAATTGATTTCTCTTTATTGTATGCACATCTTGAAAAAAAGTTTTCAGATTTAAACATTGAAGGGGCTGTTGTTGCAGGTTCTGCTCTTAAAATATTTCAGCGGGGTAATGGGGCGTCAAGACAGAACGCGATTATTGATTTGGATTTAAAAGGTTTGATTGCAGATATTCAAGATTCTGGGATTATCTCAGCAAATCGCATACTAAAAACTACGGATTATGATTTGGGAATATTTGAAAATGTTCAACTAAGTTTCACTGATGCGTGTTTTTGCAATGATCAATTATTTTTCATAGCAGCTGCTGAAAATAGTGATTCAACATATGACGATGGTAAATACTTAGGTGCTGTTTTAGGTTGTATTGATAATTCAGGTAAAATAATTTTTCAAAAAGAGCTTTTATGTGAACACAAACCTGAGGGTCTGTTGGTTGAACACAATACCGATCATTACATTATGTATGTGGTCACAGATGCGGATAATCCAGAGATAGCGTCATCATTATATATCGGTGAATTCAAAGTTTAAAAACGACCCAGAGCGCCATTTACGCCTATTCCAAAGAAAATACTTTAACAATAAGCCAAATCTTAATTAATCTTAATCAATGGAATCACTAAAAACATGAGCTATCAGTTCGGCTTGGCTGAAGAAGATATACAGAAAATCAATTCTGTTTTTTTAAAATACACAGAAATCACAAAAGTTGTCATATATGGATCTAGAGCCAAGGGTGATTTTAAGGCTTCATCAAATATCGACTTGTCAGTATTCACAGATAAAAAAGATATTTCATTTTTATCTAAAGTTGAAAAAGAAATTGATGATTTAGGTTTACCTTACAAAGTTGATATGTCGATACATAGCCTGTTAGAAAACGACAGCTTAAAAAATCATATCAAACTTATCGGGCAAGTTTTTTTCCAGAGATAGTATGGGGCAGTTTTTTTTAAGATGCCAATTTGAACATAAATTCAAGTTTAGGATAAAGAACACTTAAGTATTTTATGAGACGATCTATTGTGAAGTCATCAAAATGATAATGAAGATTTTTGCTCATTAGCGCTTCATCGATATCAAGTTTGGCCGCTAAATCTTTTTGCGTGATTTTACGTGCGTTTATATATATGACAAATTCTTTGCAGATGTTGTGTTTAATTTTATCAACTGTAGAAGCATTTTTATCTAAGGGTCTTGAGCCAATTGCTTTTGATAATACATCACGCATTCTAGTTAGTTCTGCATCAGACGGAAATATTGTTTTTTTAGCCATATTTAGTCCTTTTTTCTGTTGATCCTAAAAGCAGTAACAATCCCCAAATAGTTATTGTACAAAGCAATAAGCATAACTAAACGATAGGGCCGTTTCATATTAAAAACAGGTTCAGCGACTAACTGCGTTCATTGATTTGAATAGATAAAACGTACTCGATCCGAGATACATAAAAAAAGGGAACCCGATGGTTCCCTTTTTAAATTCTTACTGAGCTGTTAATTAAAATAAAAAACTATTTAGTGGCTTTTTTCTTTAAGTCTTCAGCAGTTGCAGTAGCTGCTTTTTTAGCAGCGTCAATTTTTTGAGTTGCAGCTTCTTTAGTTTCAGCAATTTTTTCTTTTGCTGCGTCTTTAGTTTCTTCGATCTTTTTTGCAGCAGCATTAGTAGTTTCTGTTGCAGCAGCTTTTACGTCAGCTACAGCTTCAGTCGTAGCTTGTTTAACTTCTGCAGTTGCTTCCGTGGCAGCGTCTTTAACGTCAGTCACAGCTTGTGCAGCAGCATCAGTTGTTGCTGTTTGAGCAGCGTCTATAGCTTCAGTTGTGTTTTTTGTGCAAGAAAAAATTGCAACAGTTGCTAATGCGATAATTAATAGTTTCATAGGTGTCTCCTTGAGTTTTGGTTTGTTAGGAGGATATGTACCAAGAATGGCAAAACAACGACAAGCAAATTCGTATTATGACTAAATTTAGATCGCTGATGGCTTTGTTAACATGCTTTTATCCTGTAGCTAAAACACAATATGGCTGAATAAGAATAGAAAGCCTAACAATGGTGGTAAGGCTTGCAGTAAAGCTCCACGACGCAGTTGTGGAGCTGAAAAAAATAAAACAATTCCGGCCATGATCATTGTTAACCCTGACAGACCAACAAGTAAGCCGGCTGTTTTAGGTTCTCCTTTTAAGACAAATATAAGACCAATAATCATTTGTAAAGCTAAGGCCAGATTATAAAATCCTTGATTCATAGCCCACGTTTTAATGGCTTTGTGATCTTCAGATTTAATTTTAAATAGATCCACATTTTTAGCATTTTGCAAAAAAAATGACTCAAGTATGAAGAAGATAATATGAATTAAAGCGGCTAAAGAAAACAAACCGTAACTGATCCATTTACTATAATAATCAATATCCATAATTTGACCTCAGTATTTTAGCTAAAACTAATTTGATTTTTCAAATTTAGACGTTAAATCTTTTTCGACATGATTAATAAACCAACCGTAATAGTTAACTTCTGGTGATTTAGTAGCCTGGCCTTTTGCAGCCGCTTTTTTGTTAGCAGAACCTAAAGTGCGTGCGCGACCACGTTCGTTACCCAAATTGTAAAGTGTTGCCGTTAAACCTGGATTTTCTGAAATATCATAGCCAGCAAATTCTTTGTAAAATTCAATCGATTGGGCAATTGATGCAGCAATATAATGAACTGTGATTTGAGGATCTAAAGTTGCTCTGTACACATCAGAAACTTGATAAATTGTTAATTGCGGGAAGCCGCTTTTTTGGTGAACAACATCAGTTAAAGATAAAATTTTAATCGGACCAAGCTGTCCAAGACCATAAGTTTTACCAGCTGCAGTTGGATTAAAAAACATTGTGATAAATCCTTTACCAGGAAATTTTTCACCATCACAAGCTGTTCGTCCACTCATTTTAGTATTCCAAGTAGTTGCGTAACAGCCCCAACGATCAAGTTCTGTTTTAGAACTGTCACAGGCAACTATTTCAGGGCAGTCGATCACGTCAAGAAAAGGGTGATCTCCACCAAAATAAGATTCCCAAATTTTTAATTTCACAGTGTATTCTTGAATACTGTCTTTTAGATCCACGTTAAATACGTGTTCGCCAACGATGGCGGCTAAAATATGAATAGGCTTAATATTGTAAATTGATGCTGCTGTTTCGATTTCATTTTTTAAAGAAAATGATTTTGTATTGTAATTTTTAAGTAAACGTTTAACGACAGCTTGATAGCGCTTTTCATAAAAAGGCAGTGGTGTCGCTGCATATTCAGGGTTAACTAACTGGGCCGCGTGTCTGTTTAATGATATTTCAGGGATAGCTGGCATTTTAGACATCGTGTTACCAGCAGGTACTTTAGTCACTGAAGTCTCTGCAGCAGCAAAAGCTTGAACAGAAATAAGCATCACAAACAACATTTTTATTGTATTTTTCATCATGACTAGTTACAGAGCAAAAATAAGTCCGTCTTATAGAGTTTATAAGAATTATGAGTGTTAATAAGTTAGACAGTGATCAAAAAAAGGCTTGGGCGAGGGTTACCTTTCGTTGCAGTAAGTCTAAAGGCGACAGTCACACAAAATAAACTTTGGCAGTGTGTACAATACAACGTTTGAATTAAGATTTGGGTATTAAAAGCTCTATTTATGGGAATTATATCCTCATGAAGATATAATTAAAAAGATTAAATCTATTGTGCTCTATCTGATTTAATCTTCACTAAATCTTCAACTGATCTTCGTTTGGTCTTCGCATTGCAGCTGCCATAAGTATGACTACAAAAACTTTGTTAAATTCAACTTCAACGCCGCTTAAAATAAAAACTTTAGGGGGTGAAACTAAAACCTATGTTCTAGAAGGAGCCGTTGTCGGTTTCATATTTGGTTTAGTTTTATCTACACTGATTGTTTTAAGCTACGAAATCACAAATGTTACTACAAATGTTAAAAGCCTTCAGTCAGATGACGGACTACTTAGTATTTATCCGATTGTTATAGCTACATTGTGCTTTGTGTTTTGGGTCTTTGCTGGAGCATTAGTGGGTATAGGTATTCCAAAAATGAATTTGAATCCTGATCAGGGTCGCATTGAAAAATGGAAAGCGACAATGACTCAGGATTGTCTTGGTGAATACGTGAAAGTTTACAGCCCTGAAAAAAACCGAAATTCCTGAGGTGCCAGCCACCTTTAGATTCTCTTACTCTTTTTTAAATAATCTTCGTAAGAAATCTCGTCATTAAATTGAATGACTTCGTCGATTTCAATAATTTTATTAGCTACAGTTTGGATCAACTCATGATCGTGGCTGGTAAAAAGAATTGCGCCCTTAAATCGTGCCAAGCCTTCGTTCACGGCACTAATACTCTCAAGATCTAAGTGATTCGTAGGTCCATCGATAATTAAAACGTTAGCGCCTGAAAGCATCATTTTTGAAAACATACAGCGTGCTTTTTCTCCGCCGGATAAAACATTTGGTTTTTTCAAAGCATCGTTGCCACTGAAAAGCATTTTACCTAAATAACCACGTAAAAATGATTCATCTTTATCTTCTGAATACTGACGCAGCCACGTGACTAAACTGTCTTCATCGCCTTTAAAGTACATTGAGTTATCATTTGGAAAATAACTGACAGTCGTTGTAAGGCCCCACTGAAACTGACCAGACTGAGCCTTTGTAAGACCAGATAAAATATCAAATAAAATAGTTTTAGCTAAATCATTTTTTCCGACAAAAGCAATCTTATCACCCTTGTTCACACGAAAAGAAATACCTTTAAGTAATTTTTTATTTTCTAAAGAAAAGTTTAAACCATCAACAGCTAAAACATCATTACCTAATTCACGTTTCATATCAAAGCCAATGAATGGTGTTTTTCTGGTTGAAACGGGTAATTCATTAAATTCTAATTTCTCAAGTTGCTTTTGGCGTGATGAAGCTTGACGTGACTTTGAAGCATTCGCGCTAAAACGTGCGATGAAGGCTTTAAGATCTTCAGCTTTATCAGAACTTTTTTTGTTTTGATCAGATAATAATCTTTGGCGAAGCTCACTGGCTTCGCGCCAAAAATCGTAATTTCCGGTGTACGTCGTCACTTTACCGTAGTCAATATCGGCCATGTGTGTGCACACTTTATTTAAAAAATGGCGATCATGGGAAATAACAATCACTGTGTTTGCAAAATTTAATAAAAAATCTTCAAGCCATTGAATCGCGTAAATATCTAAGTGATTTGTGGGCTCATCAAGTAATAAAATATCCGGATTTCCTAAAAGGGCTTGCGCAAGTAAGATTTTAACTTTTTCTCCGCCGTTCATTTCTTTCATTAATTTATGATGATCTGATTCGTTAAAACCCAATGCCGCTAACATCACGCCAGCTTCAGATTCGGCTTCCCAGCCGTTCAATTCACCAAATTCATTTTCTAATTCAGAGGCCCGTTCGCCATCAGCATCAGAAAAATCAGACTTATTATATAAAGCTTCTTTTTCTTTCATGATTTTATAAAGTCGGGCATTTCCCATAAGAACGGTATTTAAAACGGTGTGTTCATCAAAAACGAAATGATCTTGCTCAAGAACAGATAGTCGGGCTTTGGCCGGCATAATAACTTCACCGGTGTTTGGTTCGATTTCACGAGACAAGACCTTAAGAAACGTGGTTTTGCCGGCCCCATTGGCGCCAATCAGACCATAACAGTTACCAGGAGTGAATTTAACGTTCACTTCATCAAATAGTTTTTTGCCGCCGAACCGAAGACTAACATTACTTGTACTGATCATGAGGGTGAGGTGTAGCATAAGGTCGGTTCTAGGTCTTCAATTTTTGATCAATTATGTAAATTTTAATTGATGACTAGCTACTTTCTTTTGATTTAAGACATCACATGTTTAAAAATAGCATCTTTATCGCGTTAGTCACAGTTCGATTAACTGTGCAAGTAACTGAAGCCACTGGTTACTTGCACATCGATACCATGTATATGAGCGAGAGCTCGGGTGTTGCTACAAAGACGATCAGTGGATCGGCCAATGCGTGAGGGCAGATAAGTTATAAATTTTCGTATCTAGTTGCCACGTTTGCTGACCGTGTTTTTTCTATAACCGACTGTGACTTCACTTTTATGTGCAGCAAAGGCAGCTAACACTTCAGTTTTTTCGGTCTTAGCCACTTTGAAATGATCAAGAGTTCTTCCAAGTTCAGCCGCGACTTCATCGAATTCTTCGGGTGAAATATTGAGATCACGATGTGCTGCTTCCAATCCTAATTTTTCTTTTCCGGGCTTTGTTGCGACAAATTTCATTGGACCGCCCGTAACTTCAGCGACCCAAGCTGTTCGCATATACTTAAGACCAGGTAATCTAGTTAAACTTTTCGTATGCCACTCTTTCAAAGCAGTGTTTTTAGAATTTTGGCCAACAATAGGGTTTTTGACAAGAGCGTCGCTGAAGTGATCAACGACCGCAGCAATGCTGAAGATCCCACCAAGGCGTTCGTAAAGGCTTTGCTTTCCGACGGCAGCTTTAACGGAGTTGGTTTGTGCGAACCCTGAACTGGCTGCAAATAAAACTGAAATGATTGATAGAGATACAACTTTTTTTAAAAATGATTTTGTGAAGCTCATGTGTTTTTCCTTTTTTTTTATAAGATTACAGATTGCACTTTTCATACCACCAACATGATGTCTTTAAAGCGACTAGATTTAATCTAAAATGGGTATGATCATACGGCAAACAGGAATCAGTTCTAAATCGCCACGAAAAATTAGTTTACGTGGATAAATTAAAAAAATCCAACGTCCGCTAAATGAACGTACATATTTCGATTTTAATTTTTTTTATTAGGCAGAGAAATATACACGATTACACTTTATCAACTTGAATGGCTTTTTTATTTTTTGCATGCTATAAAGTGATTCAAATAATGAATTCAAGTATTATTAAATTTAATATCAAATTTCATTAACTGGAGTTTGAGTGTCTAACGATCAAGAAATAAAATTAGCGAATAGACCGCTAAATCTCATTGGCGGAGGCATTACAGGAGAGCTTTTCTGCTCAATAGATTGGTCCAAACACCCCTTGGGTCCTGTAGAGATGTGGCCTGCAGCACTCAGGACAATGTTGATAACACTTTTTCGTTCGCGACATCCTATGTTTATTTTCTGGGGGACAGAGCTGTATCAATTTTATAATGACGCTTTCTTGTCAAGTGTTCCTGTGGAGAAAAATCTCAAAGCTATGGGGCAACGTGGGGAAGAGTGCTGGCCTGAAATTTGGCAGTTCATTAAGCCACAAATAGATTTGGTTATGAATGAAGCTGGGGCAACGTGGGTTGAAGATCAACTTTTTCATTTTTTTAGAAGCGGTAAAACTGAAGACATTTATTGGAGTTATGGGAACTCTCCAATTTTTGATGAGAGTGGTACCATTGATGGTGTACTTATCGTCTGCTCTGAGACCACGAAAGTTGTAAAATACCGAGAAGAACTGAAAGTGAGTGTTGATAGATACAAACAGGCACAAGATGATGTCATTGATGTTCTTGAAAGCATGAGTGATGCATTTTTATCGATTGATAAAGATTGGAAAATTACTCAGGTCAATGCACATCACGAAAAAGTAACGCAAATTAAACGTGAAGATCAAATTGGGAAAAGTTTTCTCGATCTCTTTTTTTCTGACCCCGTTTACAAAGAGTCCAAATATTTAAAAGCCTACAGTAAGGCGATGAATGAACGAGTTCACGTACTTTTTGAGGATTACTACGAGCCCCTTAAGATTTGGACTGAGGTTCGAGCGTATCCAAAATCAGATGGAGGCTTAGCTATTTTTTTTACGGATATTAGTGAACGCAAGGAATCTGAGCGTCAATTAAAGTATGAACGTCACAAACTTGAAACGATTTTTCAAGTGGCACCTGCGGCAATGGCACTTTGGCAAGGTTCAGATTTAGTTTTTGAAAAGATCAATCCAGAGTATCAGAAAATTTTTAAAGGTCGCGAACTTGTCGGAAAACCTTTTCTAAAAGCGTGTCCTGAATTTAAAGATCAACCATTTTACGGTCTCATTAAACATGTATTAGAAACCGGTGAACCATTCATTGGAAAAGAAGTTTTAGCTCAGATAGCGTCCTGCAAAAGTGGACAACTTGAAGATCGTTACTATGATTTTGCTTATATTCGAATCAATGACCCAGAGGGTAAACCCTATGGAGTCTACGACCATGCGATCGATGTGACAGAAAGAGTTTTAACTAGAAGGCGTACTGAAGAAAGTGAACGAAACTTAAAGCTAGCGCTTGAATCCGGCCAAATGGGAACATGGATGGTCGATTTAAGGAATGACTCAGTGACTTTATCACCTGAAGCTAATTCAATTTTAGGATTTGGAAAAACAAAAGGGAGCATAAATGAAATTATAGCACAGCTTCTTCGTAAGGATGATCTAAAAGAAGTTAGCCGTGTTTGGCAGGAAGCTGTTCAGGAAAGAAAACCTTACTCGCAAGAGTTACGAATTGTTTATCCTGACTGTGAACTTAAGTGGGTTTTGGCTCGCGGCAATGCTGTGTACGGAGATGATGGAAGACCAATTTATTTTTCTGGACTGATCATGGACATCACAGACCAAAAGAATGCTCGGTTAAAACTGCAGAATATTTTTGACACGATGTCGATTTTTGCAGGATTTTTAAATGATCAGGGAAATTTAACATTTGTCAACCAAGCAGCCGCGAGTATCATTGGTGCGAGCAAAGAAGAAATCCTTGGAAGACCATTTTGGGAAGGCACTTGGTGGAAGTCTCTACCAGAAGTGAAGGCCAAACTTAAGCAAGCTTTTAATGAAGCAGCCTGTTTAGGTCATTCTCAACGTTACGATACTCAGTATGTCGCGATCATCAACAATAAAGAACATATCCGATGGGTAGATTTCTCAATGGTTCCAATCAAAGGTGAAGATGGAAAGATTGATGATATCATGGTTAGTGCGCTTGATATAACTGATAGGATCGAACAAGAAAAAGAGCTTTTAGCGGCTAAGGCTAATGCAGAGATTGCGAATTCAACAAAAAGTGCATTTTTGGCAAATATGAGTCACGAAATAAGAACTCCTCTTGGGGCTATTTTAGGTTTTGCTGACGTTTTAAAAAACTCTGTAGATATAAAGGAACGAAACCACTATCTTGAAATTATCACTAGAAGTGGAGAGGCTCTTATGAAAATTATCGATGATATTCTAGATCTTTCTAAGATTGAAGCAGGGAAACTTCAGATTGAGCGATCTCCGCTGTGTTTATCGTCTCTTATAGACGAAATCCTTGAGATGTTTTCAGATCGTGCTGCAGGAAAAAATCTGCAACTTAAATTTGATAAGAGCGGATTACCAAAATATAAAATTAATTCGGACACGATTCGTGTTCGGCAGATTCTGGTCAATCTCATTGGCAATGCCATTAAGTTTACCACACAAGGTAGCGTGACAATACATGGTTACTTTGAGGAAATAAATAAAAACTCAGTAAAAGTTTTCTTGTTTGTAACTGACACAGGAATTGGAATGACAAATGAGCAGGCTGTCCGACTTTTTAAACCGTTTACTCAGGTTGATGAAAAAAGTAATCGTCAATACGGAGGGACAGGGTTGGGTTTGGCGCTTTCACGAAAACTAGGTCAAGCCCTTGGAGGAGATGTCTCTCTTGAATCTTGTGACGAAAATAAAGGCTGCACATTCAAACTTGAAATTGTTGCCACAAAAAATTTAAATACAATAGAAGAGCGACAGTTTTTACGAGAAAAATTTAAAACTAAAAATCAACGTCTTCAAGGTCTAAAAGTTCTTGTGGTTGATGACTCTGCAGAAAACCGTATGCTTGTTGAAGTTTATTTGAAGCGTGAAGGCGCAGTTGTTGATGAAGCTGACAACGGAGAGCAGGCCGTGCAAATGGCTTTGCATAATGAATACGACACTGTGCTGATGGATATTCAGATGCCAGGCATTGATGGTTATGAGGCTTTGGCAAAACTGAAGCGTAGCAATTATCAAAAGCCTGTGCTTGCGTTAACTGCGCACGCCATGCACGAAGAGCGAATACGCGCTCTTGCATCAGGGTTTTCTGACCATATTCCTAAACCAGTGAATCGTAATAATTTAGTTGAAGCGATTCTTATGCACACATCAAGGCAAGTTCATTGAGACTGAGAATTTAAATTTGCCAACGATTAGAAAAAATTCTCGTTACCAAAATGAAATTTGATTATAAACGGTATGAATTATTCATAAACAATAAGTGCTGATATTTTCATTGAACATTGGTGAACGACGTCAGCAGATGCTTTTTCGATAAACTTGGCTTTTCTAATTTTCCAATCAAGATTCTTTAAATGATCCGCCAGTGCTGCGCCGTTGATCTTTTTTCCTGAAATAACGACTTCAAAAGGATAGCCTTTGATATTTGATGTAATCGGGCAGCAAACCGCCAGACCAGTCTTTTTATTGTATTTTTCTGGAGACAAAACAAGAGCAGGCCGTGTGCCCATTTGTTCATGGCCTGCCTGTGGTGTGAAGTTAAGCCAAATAATATCTCCACGATGAGGTACATAACTCATTACCAGACCTCGGTTCCTTCTATTTTAAAGTCGTCCTCATGATGGAGATTGCTTTTAGTAATTTGATCTAATAATGATTCGAGTGAATATTTCTTTTTTGCTGGAAAAATAACAATCGTTCCATTCTTGGATTCAACTTCGACTATAGAGTGTTCACTGAGATTTGCTTTTTCAATGACGGCTTTAGGAATTCGAACACCAAGTGAGTTTCCCCATTTCTGAATTTTTACTGACATACAAATCACCTTTCTGTTTGCTTTAATAAAAGTATATACATTATATATACAAAAATCAAGATTAATTTAAGTCGATTTAGAATGAAATATCAGGAGCCTGTTATGTTTAAAATCGTTAATAGCACCTTATGGTTGCCCATTGGCTAATAAATGAGTTCAATAAAAAACTGCCAATCTATTTCGCCAGCCTATGTTGAAGATCGCATTGATCCGTATTTTGTGATGTGGATTCCTTTTTAGATTAAATCTTCATTTTCCGATTTTCGGACAGACAGTTCGGCGTCTGTCTACTAAATTAAATCTGGGGCTTGGCATAGCACAAGCAACAAAAAATCATTAAATTTATAAGATAAATAACTCTAGACTTTATTACGCTATATGGTATAGTGTAATAGTTAGGGCATGTATGATTCGCAGCTTTGATAATAAAATTGCTAAACAAATTTGGGAAAATGATTCATCCAAATCGCTTCCTAAAGAGCTTTGGCTAAGAGCAAAAGCTCTGCTTACAATTATGCATGGTACAGTCGATTTGAATGATTTAAAAATTAAAGGTCAACCACCGAATATTAGACTTCATAAGCTACAGGGAAGTAGAAAAGACGAATGGAGTGTTACAATTAAGCTTCCGTGGTGTATCACTTTTAAATTCAGATCTGGTGAGTTTATTGATATTAAAATTGAGAATTATCATTAGAGGTAAATATGATAAAAAATCCAAAGCCTATGCATCCAGGAATAGTTCTTAATGAAATTTATATGAAAGAAATGAATCTCAATCAAACACAACTGAGCGAGAAATGCGGCTGTTCGCCAAGAAAAATTAATGAAATCATTAATGGGAAAAGAGGTATTTCTCCTGAGTTTGCATTAGTTCTTGAAAAAGTTCTGGGAACCACAGCTGAAATGTGGGTCAGAATTCAGGCCGAATATGATCTTCGTGTAGCTAGAGAGAAAGCAGCATAGTTTTAATTTTTAGTATTATGGTGCGCGGAGGGGGACTTGAACCCCCACGCTTGCGCATACGCCCCTCAAACGTACGTGTCTACCAATTCCACCATCTGCGCGCTCGAATATTAAAACAAAACCCATCAACCGCGTCAATCAACGAAAAACATTAACAAGCTGTCTCAAGTTAGGAATATCGCTCAAAAAATAAGATTTTTCCAAAGGCATCCGATATTCTAAATATATTAAAAGGGGAGTCGTTTGAAAAGCTCAATTCTATTTCTATTTTTATTCACACTCAGTCAAAATTCTTTTTCACAGTTCGATCAAAATGCGCTGAATGAAGCGCAGCAAGTTTTACGTTCACCTAGCGAGCGCCAGGATGTTATATCTCGTGATCACAAAGCCGGGCAAGCCGATCAGTTCGCATCGCAAGCTGTGGGTGGTGATCCTGCGTTAAAGAATGATGTTTATAATTTGTCGGCAGATATTTTAAATCACGTTATGAAAGCAAGCAACGGCGATCCTGCAAAAGCGCAAGAGCTTTTGCTGAAGGCCATGAAAGATCCTAAACAATTTATGAATTCATTACCTGCTGCAGAACAAGATAAGGTTCGCGAAATAGCGAACAGCGTTGAAAAAAAGAAAAATTCTAAGCCCTAATCCGTCACTCTAGATCTACACTAAACAAAAAATCTATCTATAAGCCCAGACTATAGTCTTTATTTATCTTATTTTTACCTGTGGCTTAACCCATGTCTCAGTTTGTAACATCTTAGTTATAAGAGCACGGAAGCTCATAAGCCCAGACGGTAAGGGGTATCACAGCTAGGATGGCTGTTGGCCTGACCGTCATTAGAAAAGGAGTTTCTAATGGATGCAGGATTTGATTTAACTGAAGTTTTATTATTTTGTGGGTTTTATTCGAGCTTAGTTATCTATTCCCTCTGGGTGACCTTAGCAGATCGAATTAAAATGTAACAAATATTAGGTTCTTAAAGAAACAGGGTTGGGTTTTGGTGGTTCCCCAGCTTTGTTTTTCAGCGGTAAGTTAAATGCTTACCGCTTTTTTTATTTATGGGGTATGACCTTACCCCATGCGCCTTGAAGACCTAAAATATAACTACCCTGAAGAGTTAATCGCCACAGAACCCGCACGGCCATCGCGTGTGATGTGGGTCGATGAAGCCGGTCATCCGACCGAAATCTCCGTTAAAGACCTCATTCAAAAAATTCCGACCGGTGATGTGTTGGTTTTAAATAATACTCGGGTGTTGAAGCGTCGGGTGTTTGTCGGTGATTTAGAAATTTTATTCTTAGATGTAATAGAATCAGGTCATGATCATTCAGTTTATCAAGTGATGTTTCCATCCAAAAAAGTCAAAGTTGGCGATCAAATTCAATTGCCAAACAATTCGGTGATGACCTTATTAGAAAAAGGTTTACCCCAAAAGGTATCGGTCACGCCTAAATTAACGGATACTGATTTCGAAAAAATCGCAGAACTGCCGCTACCGCCATATATTCAAAAAGCCCGCGGTGAAAGACACAATGCTGTTGCCGATGAATCTTGGTATCAAACAGCCTGGGCTGAAATCTCAGGAAGTTTTGCAGCACCGACAGCTAGCCTGCATTTTTCAAAAAATGATTTAGAAACTTTAAAAAATAAAGGTGTACTGATTGAATACATCACTCTTCATGTGGGGCTAGGAACTTTTCTTCCGGTGCGGGTTGAAAACCTAGACAATCATGAAATGCATGAAGAAATTTATGAAGTCAGCCATCAAACTTGGGATGTTATTTTAGACTCGAAAAGAAAAGGACAAAGTATTTGGGCCCTTGGCACAACAGTGACAAGAACCTTAGAAACTATCGCAAGAACTGAGAAGTTATCTGGAGCTTCAAAATTATTGCTACAAGTTGGTTCAGAATTTAAAGTTGTGGACAGGTTGATGACAAATTTTCATCAGCCAGAATCGACTTTGCTAGCACTTGTTGCAGGATTTGCGGGCTTAGATAAAGTGAAACATAATTATTCTTGGGCGGTTGAGAAAAGATTTAGATTATTTAGCTACGGGGACCTTAGTGTTTGGTGTAAAAGGTCATTATGAAATTAGGTGAATTTAAACTGCATAAAAAATCTAACAAGGCCCGCAGGGCTACTTTCATGACGGCACATGGTTCGTTTGAAACCCCCACATTTATGGCTGTGGGAACCAAGGCTACAGTAAAGGCGATGACTCCGGAAGAGCTTAAAGACTGCGGAACGCAAGTAGTTTTAGGGAATACGTATCATTTGCATTTACGTCCCGGTGAAAAAATAATTAAAAAATTAGGTGGCCTACATAAATTTATGAACTGGAACGGACCTATATTGACTGATTCCGGTGGATTTCAAGTTTTTTCATTATCAGGTTTACGAAAAATGTCTGAAGAAGGTGTTGAATTTAGATCGCATCTTGACGGGGCAAAATATTTTATTTCGCCAGAAAAAAGTATCGAAATACAAATGGATTTGGGCTCTGACATCATCATGGCCTTTGATGAATGTCTGCAGTATCCAGCTACAGATGATCAAATTAAAAAATCCATGGATTTAACATATCGTTGGTTAGTGCGTTCACATAAGGCCATGCAGCGCCCTGAAAGTTTACTTTTCGGAATCGTCCAAGGTGGATTGTCTTTAGAACATCGTAAGTATTCATTAGAACAGGTCACCAGTATTGATATGCCCGGCTATGCACTTGGTGGATTTTCTGTCGGTGAACCGATACATCTTATGCACGAACTACTTCCGCACATTGCGCCGTTGATGCCGGAAAATAAACCAAGGTATTTGATGGGGGTTGGGACTCCGCTGGATTTAATTATTTCAATTGATGCCGGAATCGATATGTTCGACTGCGTAATGCCAACCAGGGTTGCCAGAAACGGGACTTTGTTCACATGGCAGGGGAAAGTCAGTATTAAAAAAGAACAGTACAAAGAAGATCCTACAGCATTAGACCCTGAATGTGACTGTTACACTTGCAAAAACTATTCAAAAGCTTACCTTAGACATTTGTTTTTAAGCGGCGAAATTTTGGGTTCAAGATTAAACACAATACATAATCTCCATTTTTACATGTCGGTGATGACAAAGGCGAGGAAAGCATTAGATGAAGATCGCTGGGAAGAGTACAGAGACTTCTGTAATTCACGATTTATTTTATCCGATAAAACAGTCTTAAATTAGCTGATTAATTTATCAGCAGCAAAATAACGCATTTAATAAAGGCCAGCGGTATATCTTAATGCGCCTTGATCGAAACTCACTTTAAGTGTTCAATTTTACATTAGCTTTTTTTAATCTTGAAAGGATTATCAATGTTTATTTCCAGTTTAATAGAATTAGTTCAAAAGTTGACTTTAAGTTCGGTCGTTTATGCACAAGAAGCAGCTACACCTGTTGTTGCTTCGACAGCGGCGGCAGCGCCCCCTGCGTGGATGCAATTTGTTCCATTCGCAGTGATTATCGCCGTTTTTTATTTCTTTATAATCAGACCCCAATCTAAAAAACAAAAAGAGCAACAAAGTTTTTTAAGTTCGCTTAAAGTCGGCGATCAAGTTGTGACTCATTCAGGAATTTTCGGTAAAGTAAAAGGTCTTAGCGAATTGACGATTGATCTTGAAATTGCGCAAAATACACAAATTAAAATTTTACGTCACCAAGTGATCACACAACAGTCGACTTTGACGACTGCGGCACAAGCAAAATAAATTTAATCAAAATAGTTTTTTAATAAAATAGAAGAAGGATTTAACTCATGGATAATATTCGTTTCAGAACTTGGTTAGCTGCACTGGCGATGGTTTTAGCAGCTGTGTTTATTTCGCCTAATTTTGTGGACACATCACGATTTGCTTGGTGGCCAGCAAAAAAATTAAACTTCGGTTTAGATATTCAAGGTGGCTTACATCTTGTCATGGGTGTTGATGTTGATGGCGTTGTTAACACAACTGTTATTCGTCAAACAAAAGCTTTAGAGTCTGAATTTGCAAAAGAAGGCGTTGTTGTTAAAGGTTTCAACACTGATAAGGCAAAAACAGGACAGTTTGAAGTTTTATTAAATTCAGCTGACCAGGGCGTAAAGATCCAAGCTTTAATCGCAAAAAATCATCCAGGATCTTTACAAGTCATTTCAACATCTGCTGATAAAGTTGAATTAAAATATTTCGATGCTTACATGCTCGATCAAAAACAAAACACAATTCGTCAAGCCATTGAAACTATTCGTAATCGAATTGATGAATTTGGTGTGGCAGAGCCATCGATTGCACAGCAAGGTGATAATCGTATTCTTGTCCAGCTTCCTGGATTAGCTGATGCAGAAAAAGCTAAACAATTAATTAATGCAACGGCAAAACTAGAATTTATGTTAGTTAGCTTTGCAAAAACGCCTGAAGAACTTCGTCAAATGATTGATGAAGCTGAAAAAGCTGGGGTTTACACATTAGCAACGTTGAAATACAATGAATACGTAGTAAAATTAAATGAAGATTTAAAATCAAAATTACCTGCAAATACGGCGATCTTTTTTGAAAAACAAGACAATGTTAAATCATTAGAAGTTGGGGCTCAGCCTTACTTGCTAGAAACAACAACAGATTTAACTGGGGATTCTTTAGATACAGCAGCAGTTAGTTTTGATCAGTACGGAAATCCTGAAGTGTCATTAAGATTTAACCCGGAAGGTGCTGTTAAATTTTCAGATTTGACTGAAAAAAATGTGAATCGCCAAATGGCTGTTGTCTTAGACAGAGTTGTTAAAACAGCTCCAAATATAAACGGTAAAATTCCGAATGGACAAGCCGTTATTACTTTAGGCCGTTCTGGAAATGCTCAGACAATGCTTGATGAAGCAAAATTTATTGCCACATCACTTCGTGCAGGATCGCTTCCTGCAACATTAGAACAACTTGAAGAACGCAGAGTCGGACCATCGCTAGGTAAAGATGCGCTTGAGAAAGCCCGACTTGCAGCGATCATTGGTTCTGTGATCATTATGTTGTTTATGATGATTTACTACAAAGGCATGGGGGTCATCACTGCATTTGTTTTATTTTTAAATATCATCGCGGTCTTTGCAATTTTAGGTTCACTGGGCGCAACGCTAACGTTGCCTGGTATTGCGGGGATGGCGCTAACAGTGGGTTTTGCAGTTGATTCCAATGTTTTAATTAATGAACGCATTAAAGAAGAACTATTAGGTGGAGCATCCATCACAACAGCAATTCAACAGGGTTATAAACAAGCGATGTCTGCGATTATCGACTCAAATATCACAACATCAGCAACAGCTTTAGTTTTACTTTACTTCGGAACAGGGCCAGTTAAGGGCTTTGCTGTGACATTATTAGTAGGAATTGTCACAACACTTTTTTCAAACGTTTTTGTTTCAAAAGTGATTGTCGATAATTTAGTTCACCGTTTTGGCTTAAAGAAAATTTCTATTTAGTTTATTAACTTTTAAGAATTAGGATACATATATGTCGAATACTAAAGAATCTTTTGGAAAATATGACTTCGTCGGCCGCATTGGGTTGTTTGGCGGAATATCGTTGGTTTTTGTGATCATCTCGATGGTTTATCTTGCGGTTCGCGGAATCAATTACGGAATTGATTTCAAAGGTGGAACTGAAATGCAGGTTAAATTTTCGCAACCTGTATCGATAGACCAAATCAGAACATCGGTTGAAGGTCTAAGCCTTGGTGAAGTCGGCGTTCAAGCTTTTGGTGAAGGCAATGAATTTATCATTCGTTTCCAAGGTATCCAAGGAGCTACTGACAAAGAAACAAATGAAAATTTAGTTTCTTCAATTACAAGCTTAAAAGATAAAATCAATCAAACTTTTCAAGCTGAACAGCCAGATATTCGTCGTATCGACACAGTCGGCCCACAAGTTGGCGCAGAATTAAAAAGAAACGGTTTCTTAGCAGTATTTTATTGCCTGTTAGTCATTTTAATTTACGTAGGACTTCGCTTTGATTACAAGTATTCACCAGGTGCTGTGATTTGTCTTTTTCACGATGCCGTTATTACTTTAGCGATTTTTGTTTTCGTCGGTAAAGAAGTGAACATTCCAATCATGGCAGCTATATTAACTTTAATTGGTTTTTCACTGAACGATACAATCGTGGTGTTCGATCGTATTCGTGAAACAGAAAGTAAATACAGTGAACACGGATTTGGTTTTGTGATTAATAAAGCAATTAACGATATGTTAGGCCGCACATTTATTACATCTGGAACCGTGTTTGTATCGTCAATATGTTTGTATTTATTTGCTGACGGCGTTGTTTCAGACATCGCGTTTACAATATCTATTGGTATTGTCTTTGGTGTGTACTCAAGTATTTACGTCGCTGCGCCATTTATTATGTTGATGGAAAAATTAAAACCAGTTTCTAAATAATTGATTTTTATTTTTCTGATTATAACTTTTATGAGGTTCCATGAGTATTTGGAGAGAAAGATCTTTTCAGCATACAAAAGAAAAGATTGGCTCAGTCGCTGACGGGCCTTATCCAAGACTAATAGCTGACTTACTAGCCAGTCGTGGTTTAAAAAATAAAGATGAAATTGAAAATATTCTAAACCCAAAACTAGGACAACTTAAAGATCCAAATTTACTTTTAGGTATGTCAAAAGCTGTTCAACGACTTATAGAAGCTTACAAAAAAAACCAAAGCATTTGTATCTATGCTGATTTTGATTTGGATGGAACCAGTGGTCTAGCTATTCTTAAGCTAGGTTTAGAAAATCTTGGATTTAAAAAAATTAGTTTTTATCAGCCTAAGCGCCTTAGCGAGGGTTACGGCTTTCATGCGCATGCCGTAGAAGAGCTAAAAACTTTAGGGATTGATTTAATTATTACTGTTGATGTGGGGATAACTTCACATAAGGCTTTTGATAAAGCTCAAGAATTAAATCTAGATGTGATCTTAACCGATCATCATTTACCTACTGAGGTTTTACCAAGTGCTTACTGCATTATTAATCCGAATCAAAAAGATTGTTCATCTGGATTAGGCTATTTATGCGGAGCTGGCGTCGCCTTTTATTTAATTCGTGCGCTAAAAAGAGCTTTCTACGATGAAGTGACACTGCCAAAAAATGAATGGGATCTTAAAGAACTTTTGGATTTATTTTGTATCGGCACTCTGACAGATATGGTGCCGCTTATCGATGACAACCGAGTTTTAGTTAAGCACGGCATGGTGGCACTTCAAAACACACAAAAACCAGGGCTTAAAGCTTTATTAGAAGCTTTAGATTTATCGGGGCGCACCCTATCGTCACAAGATATATCTATTAAGTTTGCACCAAAACTAAATGCACTATCGCGAATGGAATCTGATGTATTACCAATTCATATTTATCTAGAAAAAAATCTTGAGAGAGCCCAAGAAACTGTATCTAGAATTTTACAAAATAATTCGCAAAGACAAAGTTTACAGTCAGACGGTGAATTAAAAGCTTTTGAAACTCTGAAAGATTGGCCACACAAAGATTTTGTTTTTGTTTCATCAACAGAATTTCATCGTGGAATTATTGGCCTTATAGCTACAAAATTAGCTTCAGAATTTCAAGTGCCAGCATTTGTTGGTTCTGAAAATTCTGAAGGCATGATTGTGGGCAGTTGTCGATTGCCATCGGGACACGATTTAAGTTTAGTCAGCGCTTTAGGCGCAGCAGAAAAATTTTTAAATCGTTTTGGCGGGCATTCAGCTGCTGCTGGTTTTGAACTGCATGCGCATCAAAAAAGTGAATTTGAAAATGCTCTTTTAAATTATTATAAAGATTTAAAAAATACACCGCATGAAAATGTCATTGATTTTGATGTGATCGCCGAAGTCGGTGAAATTAATCCGCAATTGATGAAGTGGTATGATCATATTGGTCCTTACGGTGTCGGATTTAATGTGCCGATTATTCGTTTAAATAGTTTAGTTTTAGAACAAGCTAAAGTTTTAAAAGGCGGTCATTATAAACTGTACTTCAAAAATAGTAATAAGGGTCAGGAAATGACTATTGAAGGATTATTATTTTCACCCAATGACAAACAAAAACAAAAAATTCAAAGTGGTCAAATTTATGATATTTTAGGCGAACTGCAGTGGAATTATTTTAGAAATAAACAATCCATTCAGCTTTTAGTAAAGGATCTTAAAAATGTCGAAGCCTAAATCGATTGTTTTATTATCGGCAGGTCTTGATTCAACAGTGAATTTGTATATGGCACAGAATGACACTGAAGTTGTTCAAACAGTCACCTTTAATTATGGACAAAAAGCTGCTAACAAGGAAATTGAAAAAGCAAAAGATCTATCAGATCATCTTAAGATTAATCATTTAGTTATTGATTTACCATGGCTTAAAAACCTTGGGAATTCGGCTTTAACGTCTGATCAGTTAAAAATTCCCACAGGAAAACAAGTTGTCATTGATCACTTAGAAACTTCAAAAAGAACAGCACAGTCTGTTTGGGTGCCTAATCGTAATGGAGTATTCTTAAATATTGCAGCAGCAGTTGCTGAAGGCTTGAAAGCCCAAGTTGTTGTTCCTGGTTTTAATCTTGAAGAAGCAACAACTTTTCCTGATAACAGCTATGAATTTATACGTGCGACTAGAAAAACTTTCGCTTTTTCAACACAAAATCATGTTGACGTTCAGTGCTACACAGTTAGCCTGACAAAAAATGAGATCGTCGATAAAGCAAAAACTTTATTAGTCCCTTTTGATAAAATATGGCCTTGTTATTTTGGCTTCGATAGATGGTGTGGGGAATGTGAATCATGTCAGCGCGCAAAGCGTGCGTTCAAAGCCAATCATGTTGATGTGTTGGGAAATTTTGCAAAATAATTATACATTAGTTATGTAAGGTGATTATGAAAAATTTATTTATACCTAAAAGCCACAAACAATTTAAAGCTGTTAAAACTTATAATGGTTCACAATTAAAGCCACTTTTTACTTATGAAAATTTTAGACTCAGTGAAGATTCAATTATTTCTTGGATAGCTCCTTGCCAAGTTCAATTAGAGCACATGGTTGATTTTGAAGATAAAATTGAAAACTCAAAAATTGCAGGTGATTTGATGTTGCATTTTATAATAGAAATATTCCCAGCGAATTTACATTTCGGAGTCAGCCTTCAAAGAATTCTAACAGCCCTTGCTAAAGATTTAATTTTAAAAATAACTCCACTTGAGGACTTACAAGTCACCAGAGAGGGCGATGATCTGTATGTCTTGCAGAATAAAAAAACAGGTAAGTTATCAATCTCTATAGCAACTGTATCTGCAGTAGCTACGCACATTCATTTTGCCTTGAATATTACAAACAGTGGGACACCTGTTATAACGGCGTGTTTAAGTGATTTAAAAATTAATCCTGAAAAATTTGCGACAGCTTTGATGAAAACTTTTTCTAATGAGTATAAATCAATTATGTTTGCGACTAAAAAAGTAAAACCCTTATAAACTCACTGGCTCTAACATTACGATAAATCTTCTTTAGATTCAACCGGCTGATTTTTTATTGTGCTGTAAGCATGGTTACAAAGAAGACTCGCGATACGGCGGTATTCGCTTAATAAATCAAGATGGATCGAACTGGTGTTGATTGATTCGCGTAATCCGCGATTAAGTCGGGTGATGTGATTTTCTCTGAAAGAAATTTCAATTTTAGCCAGTTCACGTTTTAACTGAATTGCATTTTCACACATACTTGGGTTATTGTAGGCATTAATTCCCATTGAAGAAACTTTAACAACTTGGGCATGCATTTTTTGAATTTCATCCCAGCCTTCAGCTGAAAATTCAAGCTTGAGAGCATGTTTTTTAATCGCCAATGTGCGAATATTAATATCGATTGAATCGGCGGCACGTTCGAGATCACTGATAAACATAATCATGCTCATGACATTCTGATGAACGCTGGTTGATCCGTTATTCGCTTGGTTTAATAAAAACATTTTTGTTTCACGATATAAAAAATCAACTTGATTATCACGATCTTTAATCGACTGGATAAGAATCGGATCCTCATGTTCAAACAAAACTACAGAGTCACGCAGCATGCTGACAACGATGTCAGCTGTGCGCATAATTTCACGCTGAGCATAAGATACGGCTAAGGCTGAGTTTTCATAATTGTTCATGGCCAAATAATCTGCGCCGAATTCATCCTGGGCGCTTTTTGGAAACATTTTTTCAATATATTTTGCGCCTTTATTAATAAATGGGAAAAATAAAATCGCAGATCCTATATTAAAGAAAAAATGGGCGTTGGCAATAAGCCTTGATGATGTTGATTGAAACTGAGACACAAAATCAATAAAATATTTAGTCAGTGGATAAAAAATAATAACACTGATCGCTTTGTAAAAGAAATGCGCCCAAGCAACTTGTTTGCCAATATAATTACTACCTGCGGCTGCAAATAGTGCTGTTGATGTGGTTCCGATGTTTGCGCCGTAAACCCACAAAACAGCATCATGGGTAGATATAACACCGGCTGCACAAAGACTCATGGCAATACCAATTGTCACGGCGCTACTGTGTACAAAAGCGCAAAAAATCATGGCTGCAAAAAATGAATAGGCTGAATTATCACGTAAGGTCGTAAAAAAATCTGAAAGAATATCAAGTTTTGAAAAGAATAAAGAACTTGTTGAAATCATTTTCAAACCTAAAAACAACATGGCAAAACCCATGACCACAGTTGATATATTTTTTAGAGTTGGTTTGTTCGAAACAAAAAAACCAGTGAAACCTAAAATAAATAACGGCAGTGCGAACGGGGATAAATCAAATGAAATTAACTGTACTGTCAGAGTCGATCCAATGGCCGTACCGATGATGACACCCATGACTTGAGGTAATTGAATCACACGGGCCCTGCCTAAGCCAACTAACATGCTAGTCACAGCACCTGAACTTTGTAAAATAGTTGTTAAACCGATGCCGACAACAATTGAAAGAAATTGTGATTTCGCTAATTGATTCATTAGGGAAGTGATTTTTGAAGCCATTAATCTTTCTAAAGATTGTGAGGCCATAGTGCTGCCGTAAAGAAAAAAAGAAATACCGGCTAGTAATAAAATAAACTGACTATTTTGCAGATCGATCATATACAATTAATCATGACAAGGAAACTGCTGAATGGCAACTAATGATGAATTCAATCAATCTGAGTACACTAAAGTCGTTGCGCTTGCGTTGTACAGTCCAGAACGAAATCAGTTTTTAATCTTCAGAAGAAATAGACATCAGTCTGGTGCTGGTAAATGGGAATTTCCTGGTGGCAAAGTTGAAGCAGGTGAAAGTTTAATTCAATCTCTTACACGAGAAATACAAGAAGAGTTGGATCTTAATCTAGTTGCTGAAAAGCTTATTTATATAGGCAAGAACAAACATAATTACGGTTCTAAGAAAATTCACATTTTATTATATCGCTACAGTATTGATCAGCCAGTTTTTAAACTAATCGATCACGATGAATCAGCATGGATTGATCAAAGCAACTATAGCCAGTATGACATTTCCGATGCAGATATTCCATTTTTAGGCCAAATTTTTAAGGTTTAGTCTTTCAAAAAATAAATTTTTTCTGATTCTGCGGGAAGTCTACAGCTGTCAGTTTTTCCGAATATTCTATAGCGATTTTTAGCCACAAAATCATAAATACCATCAGAAATAAAAATAGGAACTATTTGAAGCAAGAGTGACAGATATTTATAAAGCCCACCTAAATCATTCAGTATTTTCAAAATGGCTCGAGATTTTTTGTATGTAATGCCATCAGTCAGATAAACGATACTATCTAGACCTAGGTCAGACTGCTTTAAATGTTTTTTTGCTGCTGTTGACTGCAGTGTTGATAAATACAAAAAGTACGGTTTGAATTTTAACATAATCCAATTTGCAAACCCATTACAAATAACACAGTCACCATCAAAAAATATTATTCTTTGCATATTCACCATGTTACACTGAATTTATTAAAATGAAATGCTTTGTTTGGCCTTTATTACACGTAAACTTATTTCCTTTGACGACAAAACCTTTAAATGTTTTTGAACCTCAGTATTTAAAAATGATTCACGATTCAATAGAAACTAAAACACCGATAGCATTAGCATATCGTCCTGAAAATGGTGACACCTACCGAACAGTGGCCGGTTATGGTCACCCACAAATTATTGATGCCCGACCTAACAATACACTTTTGGTATTTTTAGCCGGACACGGTAAAGCAAGACTTCCGATTGTTAACTCGATAAACGAAAGTGAATACATTATCACTGAAGTGCTACCCATTGATGAAGACCTTATTTTAGATGATTTATTGAAATCGAAATACATGAAACTAAGTCAGCTATTGGTGCTGTGGGTGCAAAGACATATTCCCGACCCACAACAGCGAAATATTTTTATTCGAAGCCTTAGCGGTCCGCAAGAAATCATTGGCGCTTTCGCAGCCTATTTGATCAAAGACTATGATTTGCAATATGAAATGATGGAAATTTTTTCTT
Source organism: Bdellovibrio sp. (assembly GCA_043721535.1). Classification (GTDB taxonomy): domain Bacteria; phylum Bdellovibrionota; class Bdellovibrionia; order Bdellovibrionales; family Bdellovibrionaceae; genus Pseudobdellovibrio. Next base: position 25,917 of record JAYSQO010000106.1, read on the forward strand.
TAAATGATCAAATTAATTATTTGTATCGTCTTTTCGAATCGAATGAGCTGACAACATAACTAGCGACGTAGCTTCAATAAATCGACTCCATAATACATGTGCGATTAAAAGATGTGTTAACTTAAGAAATAACGGGCTTAAACTAACCAAGGTGATGACCCCGATAAAAACAGCCATAAATATTTCTAAAGCAAAACGAATATTATTTTTTAGATAAAAATAAATCATAAAATAAAACATGATTGATAAGGCTAAAATAGGATGTAAAACGCGCAGACGAATAAAAGGGTGGGAATGAAGCTGAAAATCATTTAAAATCCCTTGCAATAAGGATTCTGTCGGGAACAGAGTTGTTGAAAGGGCTGCGATGGCACCAGTCACGGAAACAGCAATAAATAAAATAAGTATTTTACTTGGTTTGAAAGTAGTTTTCAAATCAGAACATTTATAAAGTAAGTAGCAAACCGCTGTTAGCAAAAAGCTATTCAGTTGATGAAGACTCATAAACAACAATCTTAAAAAAGAATCATTTACGCTAACAAGTTCAAGTTTAACTAATAAGGCACCTATGAGCGCCTCAGAAATAGTCAGTAGTAAAACACTGTAAAGTAATTTTTTAAAATGTGGTGTTGTCGAATTTTTAAATTTTAAAAACAAATACAAAACGAAAAAACCATAAGTACCGCTCATTAAACGATGAAAGTATTCAACAATGGTTTTAGTTTCTTTAAAATTCGGGATAACTTCACCAGCACACAGTGGCCAGTGATCACCGCAGCCATCACCAGAATGAGATATCCGAACCCAAGCACCCCATAAAATAACTAATAATGTATAAATCCAAAGAATTAAAAATAAATTTTTTCGATTTTTACTCATGGTTTACCTTGTGGTCTTTAAAAATAGAATAGGCTTTGGCGTAGTCTTTTTTAGAATGTTTTAAAAGGTCATAGACATAATTGACGTAAAATTTAAAACTAGTCATATGATGCTTTCGCATAAAGCGTCCGCGATTTCGCTGGTACAAATGATATGTATAAAAACGATCTTTGTGGCAAGTTTTACCAATTTTATGTTTGGCCGTTGTTTTGATATCTGTTGTTAATTCAAGACCTAATTTTTGAGCTCGTACACTGAAATCCACATCTTCCCAATAAGTATGAAATGATTCATCAAAGCCGCCTAAGATTTCAAAATATTTTTTTGTTATCCAAAAAGCGGTCCCTGGAATATAAGGAATTAGTTTTTTATCTTGATTTTCATTCATTTTTTGATGAGAAAGCTGGCCACGAGATGGATCAAGTCCACCCATAATTGAATCAACATCATTTGAATTTCTTTTCATCAGTTTAATTGATGAAAAAAATAAATCAGGATCTTTCAAGTTATTTTTAAAAGAAAAATCAACAGCAGTCAGCTCAGTATCATTTGTCAAAAATAAAACAGTCGCATGTGATTTGAATACAAATTTTAGTAAAGCGTTTGCTCCGCCAGTGAAGCCCTTGTTGATAGCAAGTTCAATATGATTAATATCCGAAAATTGATTTTTAAGATTTTGTGTATGCTGAGGAAGACTTCCGTTGTGAATTAGAAAAATATCTTTAAGTGCAAAAAAATTTAATGCACTTTGTACGCAGTTTGCTGTGTGTTCAGGATGGTTGTAGCTTAAAATTGCTGCAGCAATGTTGTTCATGATGCAAACAACTTAAACTGTTTTCAAGTATGAATCAATCACCTTTCGAGCGTTAATATGGGCTTTAAGCACAGAAAGAAATATAAAAACACCACCAGTCTTACGGTCTAAAAATAAAATATCTTTAGGTGGAGTTCTGAGATCAAAATTCTTAAATTGAATAGCCTTTTTGACGACTCTTGATGGCAAATCCGTTTTGGCCCATTGATAGCGTCCATCTGCATTTACTTTATCTGCTGTGTTTCTTGGGTCATCAGTGGTCCAAAATGGCTCGACAGTTTCGTCACAAAATGTTGTAAACGCATTAATATAGTCGTCTCTATCAGTATCAATTACAAACCCAAGTCCTTTAGCACCTGTAAAAAAAAGATCTCGATCGCCAGTGATAGAACCTTTGATCATTTTCTTATAAGAATCCATAAAGGGCTCAGGAAAACTTCGGCAAGCTCCGAAGTCAAGTAAGACCAAGCGATCTTCACCTAAAGAATCAATTTGCACTTTGTAATTACCAAGATGGGGATCGGTTTGTACAAGATTCCATGAAAAAAGTTCTTTGAAATACAAATCAATAAAATTTTCAGACAATCTATTTCTGCGATTTTGTGATAAACTTTGCACTAAAAGATGATCAGCTTTTAGGCCTTCGACATATTTTGTCGCAAGAACTTTTGATGTTGAATATTTAAAATAAACTTGCGGAACCACAAAGCGGGAATCATCATCTACAAGTAGTCTATATTTTTCAGTCAGCTCAGCTTCAAGTGTATAATTCAATTCTTGTCTTAGCATAGATTTGATTTCTTCAAATACAGAATCAAGATTTATTTCAGAGGGAATAAGTTTTGAAAATTGCAATAAAACTTTCAAAGACTTAATATCAGAATCAATAGCATTTTCAAGTAATGGATATTGAATTTTTAAAGCTATTTTTTCACCAGTGGATTTGATCACAGCTTGATGCACTTGCCCCATAGAAGCTGACCCGATAGACACAGGGTTTATATCCAGTTCGTCTATGAGTTCTGCATCCAAATAAGTTTCAAGATAAGACTTCATCTGCGCCCATTCGACAGGTGGGGAATCAGCCTGAAGCTTTTTTAAAAATTCGTTAGCTTGAGGCGGAAAAAAATACTCCCCGTACATCGAAAGCATTTGGCCAGCTTTCATCAGCGAGCCCTTAAGTTGACCCAATTCTTTAGTCATCGATTCAGCCTGATCAGTGACATACTGATCAAAATCTTGGCCAGTGGCCTTGTGTGCTGCATACTTAAATCCAGCATTTAAACCCATTTTAGCAACACTCATCGTGCGCTCAAATAGCGAGCTTTTAATTTGTTTAAGCTGGGTCTTAGAATGAGGTTTTGAATCGTTGTTGTCTGACATGTCTAGTGTATGATTATATTCAATGTTATCAATTCTTGATAGGATATTCTGAAAGGACTAGCATATGACACAAAACACCTCAGAAATAACCTTATTTTGGTTTCGTCGTGACTTAAGACTTTACGATAATGCTGGTCTTTATCATGCTTTGAAAGAAAACAAAAATATTTTACCTTTGTTTATTTTCGATCAAAATATTTTAAAACTATTACCTAAGACTGATTTACGTGTTCAATTTATCCATCAAGTACTGACTAAAATGCAATCTGAACTTAAAATTAAAAAAACGAATTTGCTATGTCAGTTTGGCGAGCCATTAGAAATTTTTAAAAAACTAACTGAAAAATATAAAATCAAATCGGTTTACACTAATCATGATTATGAGCCGCAAGCTTTAGAGCGTGATCAAAAAGTAAAACAATTATTAGAAAAAAAATCAATTGATTTTAAAACATTTAAAGATCAAACCATTTTTGAAAAAAAAGAAATTCAAACAGATATTGGAAAACCCTATACTGTTTATACGCCTTACAAAAAAAAATGGTTAGCTTCATTAAATGCTTTTTATTTGAAAGATTATCCTGTTGATTTATATGAAGGCCATTATTTAAAAACAAAGTTAGTTGATGACACTTTTGAGATTCCAGCTTTAAAAGAAATGGGTTTTGAACAAACTAATTTCACTTATCCTGAAGAGTTAGTAGTTCAAAAGATTTTAAAAAAATACTCTGAAACCAGAGATTATCCCTGCTTAGATCAAGGGACTTCAAAACTGGGTTTGCATTTACGTTTTGGAACAGTGTCAGTTCGTGAACTGGCTAAAGAAGCAAAAAAGCATTCTGACGTATGGCTGAGTGAATTAATATGGCGAGATTTCTTTATGCAAATATTATGGAATTTTCCACATGTCGTGAAAGAAAGCTTTAGGCCGCAGTATGAAAAAATAAAATGGCGTAATGAACCTAAAGAAATCGAACGATGGAAAAACGGCCAGACGGGGTATCCATTAGTTGATGCAGGCATGCGCGAATTAAATGCCACAGGTCACATGCATAATCGAGTGCGCATGGTGGTGGCCTCTTTTTTAACAAAACATTTACTGCATCACTGGCTGACAGGAGACAGATATTTTGCTGAAAAACTTTTAGATTATGATTTGTCAGCTAATAACGGAAACTGGCAATGGTCGGCAGGAACAGGCTGTGATGCGGCCCCGTACTTCAGAGTTTTTAATCCAGAATCTCAAATTGAAAAATTTGATCCTGATTTTATTTATACAAAAAAATGGGTTCCTGAGTTTGGAACAGACAAGTATGTTAAACCCATGGTCGAGCATACTTTTGCTAGGCAGCGGGCTTTAACCGAATTTAAGAAAGGTCTTGAATCATGAAAATATTAATCACGGGCGCCACAGGTTCTGTTGGCAATTACGTCGGAAGAAAATTATTTAAGTTGGGGCATAGCCTTGTCGTCGTTAGTCGGTCTGCGAAAAAAGCAAAAATGCAGTTAGAATTTCCAGCTGATATTATTGAAAAAGATCTTGTTTCAGAAGAACTATCTGCAACTGATTTTAATAGTATAGATGCGATCATTCATCTTATGGGTGAAACTGTCGATGGTAGATGGAATGACAAAAAAAAGTTGGATATCTTGAATTCAAGAATTCTAAGCAGTCAGAATCTAATTAAAAATTTACCAAATACTGTTCAGACAATTATTTCTGCATCAGCACAAGGCATTTATGGTGATTCAGGTGATACAGAATTATCAGATCTAAAACCACATGCTGTTGCTATAGATGATTTTTTAGCTGATGTTTGCGAAAAATGGGAAGCTCCATTTAAATTATTAAAACAACGGACTGTGCAACTGCGAATTGGTATCGTGTTAGATCCGCAGTCAGGTGCCTTAAAAAAAATGATTCCACTTTTTCAAAAAGGCCTAGGCGGCACATTAGGTTCTGGCAAACAGTATATGAGCTGGATTGCGATTGATGATTTGTCAGATATTATCGTAGAAGCTATATCAAATTCGCAATACAAAGGGGCTATTAACTGTTGTTCTCCAGAAAATGTGACTAATAATCAGTTCACCACAGAACTATGTAAAGCTTTAGGCATTTTCAAATCGGCTCCAGTGCCTGAGTTTGCCTTAAATATAGTAATTGGCGAAATGGCTAAAGTTGTTTTGGCTTCAATTCGCATGCAACCAGATCAGTTAGTTAAAAATAAATATCATTTTAAGTATTCTAAACTTGAAGACTATTTTGAAAAAAATCTTCAAGAATTTAAAGATGGACATGGCTTTTTGTCAGTAAAGCAGTATTTATCAAAAGATATTGAATCGATGTTTCAGTTTTTTGGTGAAGCTCAAAATTTAGAAAAAATTACTCCGAAGACCTTAAATTTCAGTATTGTCAAAATGAATACTGCAGAAATCGAAAAAGACACATTGATTGATTATAAATTAAAAATTCATGGTGTTCCTATAAATTGGAAAACTCTTATCGTCGAATGGAGTCCACCGCATCGTTTTATTGATACCCAATTAAAGGGGCCTTATAAATTTTGGCATCATACCCACGATTTTGAAAAAATGGGGAAGGGTACGCTGATGTCTGACAAGGTTCGCTATAAGTTACCCATGGGTTTTCTAGGAAACCTAGTTGGTCAAACTTTTGTCCAGAAAGATGTTGAAAGTATCTTTAAATACCGTCGTGAAGTGGTAAGTGATCTGTAGACGAACTATAATAATGGGATGTCAGTAAACTCACCCATTGTTGCAGAAATTCCATATAAAGCTAAAATCAGCCTTATTGATAAGGTTGTGCAAGTTGTTGGACCGCAAAGTTTACTTCTTAAAATTGAAAAATATAAATCAGCCCACGGCAATAACCCAATCAATTGGCCAGAAATAAAAGTCATTGATGGTGAAGATATTTTGATTAATGAATTTATAGCTAAAGCTAAAAAAAGTTTTAGTTTAGTTTACCCTCATGAAGAACTTTGCCATTGCCGAATGGTTCCTACAGAAAAAGTTTTCTCAGTGATTAAAGAAAATTGTTTTACCGCTGCCGAAGTCGGACGTACCACATTAGCAGGCACAGGTTGCGGCAGTTGCCGTAAAGACACTGAAGCTTTGATTAAACAGTTAAAAACTTAAGCCAGATGCAATAACTTAAGTTCTGCTTGAATTTTATTTTTAACTTCGGTTAACGTCGTATTTTTTAGCCAAACACCTGATGAATAAGCATGACCGCCACCGCCTAAATTAAAAGCTGCTGTGTAGGCCATATTAGATAATGTGCTTCGAAAGCTAATTTTATATTCGTTGGGGCTGGTTTCGCGAATCAAGTAAGCAAATTTAATTGTTGGAATCAGTGTAAATAAATCGATCAAATCATTCACATCATCACCAGACATTTTATATTTTTCTAATTGGGTGAGATCAACATAAAGCCCGACAACTTGATTGTTGGCTTGATATTCTGAAGTTGAAATTAATTCTGCTAAAAAATTCATTTTCAGTGGTGTCCAATGGGCAAACAATGAACGCTGTATTTTTTCTGTATTGATTTTAAAATCAGCTAAATGCGATGCAATTAAATGTGATCTTGAAGAGTTCTTAACAAGTTTAAAAGCTTGGGTATCAAAAGTCAGACTGGCGTACAGAGCCTCAGCAATAGTGTCGTCAAGAGGGATATCTAAATTTAAAATCAAATCATAAATGACTTCACCAGTTGAGGCTGCTGATTTATTGATGTGTCTAAAAATTTTTGGAGAAGACGTCGTAATATGTTCAATATGATGATCGATAAATAAGATAGGGATATTGGCGCTTAAAGCCTGATCATAAACAGGGCTGCAAAGTTCACCTTGGTTCGTGTCTAAAACGATCAAAAGAGTTTTTTCAGAAGCGCTGATTTGAGAGATTAAGTTCAGCTTTTCAGTCAGAAAAGAATAGCGATCAGGAATTTGATCAACAGGCATAAAATTCACTTTTTGCGTGGGAATTGTTTGCAGTGCCCAATAAAGCCCAGCTAAGCTGCCAAGGCCATCGCCATCAGAGTTTTTGTGTGTTGTGAGGATAATATCTTTAGAGGATAAGATAAGTTCACGAACGGCGGATATGTCCAAATTTTGCAGATTTTCAGATTGAGCTATTAAGTTGGTCGCATTTGATATCATAGAGTTCTATGATAGTATGACGCACAGTAGCCTGTCCTCTGTAGTTTGTTAAAATTCAATTTTTTTGGTATAAAATAAGACTTTAGAAGAGGACACAATGGCTGACGCACTACCAATTACACTTAGAGGAAAGCAAATTCTTGAAGCCGAGCTAAAAAAGCTCATCTTTGAGGAAAGACCTGCGATTATTAAAGCTATTGAAGAAGCTAGAGCGCATGGCGATATCAGTGAAAATGCTGAATACGATGCGGCTAAAGAACGCCAAGGAATGATTGAAGGTCGTATTGGCGAAATTCAATATAAAATTTCCGGAGCTGAAGTCATCGAACCATCATTGATTAAATCAGACCGTATTGTATTTGGCGCCACTGTTGTGATCGTTGATCAAGACACTGATGAAAAATCAACATACCAAATCGTAGGCGTTGATGAAGCCGATGTAAAAAATGGAATGATATCTGTGCTGTCTCCTATTGCGCGCGCACTCATCGGTAAAAAAGCTGGAGACATTGCGACTGTTCAAAGTCCAAAAGGTGATAAAGAGTACGAAATTATTTCATTTAAATTTGTTTAAGCTCGTGAGATTCCAATGAAAAGAGCCGTTATAGACCAAGCTGGTTTAAAAATTATTTTCATCGGGCTTATTATCGCGATTTTTTTTGGTCTGATTTTTAAATCTCAAGTTAGGCCAAGCGTAGTTTCTGAACGACTGCAAAAAACACTAGATGTTCTTAAGCGTGATTTGAATGTTGATTTCGAATCGGCAGAAGTTAAGTTAAGTGATTGGGGACTTCCCCGCGCTACTGTTGAAATCACAGGCTTAAGATTAAGTCCTGTTATCCAAAACTGTCAGAATAACCAGATCTATATCGAAAAATTATCTATTCCGTTAAATTTAAATCTGATTTTTTCAAAAAATAAAAAAAATCAGGGTATAAACACACTACGGGCTTCGCTGATTGAAATTAGAGTTGATCGGTTGAGCCATTGCTTTAAACGAAATGAAACGAGCAGTGAAAACGCTGCAGCATCATCTAGTGCAACAGAGCCAATAGAAGTTTCAGCAACACCCGAAGACAAACAAACTGCGCTGAATCGATTTTTCAATCAATCAACTACGCTCAAAGAAGTCAGTATTGATCGTTTGCGCCTAATAGCCCCGGAAGTTTTCAAACTACCTGTCGATCTAAATGCTGTGCAATTAAATGTAAATTCTAGTGAAGAACAAATTAATACAATTGATCTTCAGGCACAGATGTTGTCGTTCAAAGACACAACTAAAAATTTTTATTTGTTAAAGTCAGAAATTAATCTGAAAGCCCAAGCTGACCCAGAAAATAATCATATTGATCTGAGGTTAAAAACCAATGGCTTATTGATTGATCGCCCTTTTTCTTTTGATGTTCGCTACGATCAAAAAAATAATTCTTTGGAATATATTGGAGAAATCAAAAACGTTTCGGCTAAAGCTTTTCTACAAATGTATCAACTATTAGATAATAGGCCGCTGGGTTTTAAAACATCTGCTTTTGGTTTTGCTGCACTTACGGGGTATATGTCTGGTGAATACTTTTTAGATCCAGATAAAAGTGAAAAATCAAATCTAGTCCTTAAGAATCTTCAAATGATTGCTAATTCAGGGCTACTGACTGTCAGTGAAATTAATTTTTATAACTTAAAGGAAGGTTTATTTAAGCCATTTGATCTATATTTTAATAACATCAATATGTCCGACATGTTTGGATTATCTGGTGATCATAGACTGGGTCTTAGCTTTGAAGAAGCAGGTTTTTTATCTGGCAGTTTGTCTGTTTTAAATCGAAATGATATTCGACTTAAAGCCTTGGTCGAAAAATCACTGCTCATTTTTTCGAATCAGGGGCGTAGGGCTGTGCAGTCATTTGATAGTTATAATTTGTTGGGTTCCTATAGAGACAGTAAGCAAAGCCTACAATTGAATGATTTTGTCAGGGGTGAAAACAAAATCAAAGGTTATATTCGTTACAGTCAAAAAAATCAGGAAAGTGAAAAAACAACTAAAGAGTTAGAAGTTAATTTATCAGGACTTATTTTTAGTGAAGATGTTTTTGAACTTTACACAGGTCAAAAACAAGAAACAGAAGTGAGTTGGAAGCTACAAAGTGATTTAGCTTCATCTGTAGCGAGCCAAATTGAATTTAAATCAGTTAAGTTTAAAAATATTCAGCTAAAAAATTATCAAATAAATATTGTTAAAGATTTATCTAAAAATGAAAACAAAAATGAAAATTTAGTTCAAGTCGATTCAAAAGGGCAATATTTGGAATCGAATAAACTTTTAAATTTCAAACTGTACGGCCAATACAGCACGATCGATAAATCAGTGAATGCCCACCTACTATTACCTGAAGATAAACTGAAAAAATACAGTATAACTGGGGTTGTTAACGAGCCCCGACTAGAACTTAAAAAATGATGATCAAATTTCTTTATTCTAAAATTAAAACCCAGTTTGATATTCCTAAGTTGCAATCACACCGTGGGTTCTGGTTTGGTGATGAAACATTACAAAATTCTTTATTATCGATTAAAAAAGCTTATGATCATCACTATCAGATGTGTGAGTTTGACGTCAGACTTACAGCAGATCAAAAAGTCGTTCTTTTCCATGATGAATCTATTAAAGACAGTCAATCAGTTGATCATTTGGTTCATTTGTTATCGTTTGAACAAATAAACCAAATCAGAGTTACAGATTCATTAGAAGATGTCTTTGTTTGGTACAGAGCAATTATTGATAAAAACCAAAGAAAATTTAATTTAAATATTGAAATTAAATCAAAATATATACTCAACAGAGATTTAGAAAAAGAAGTCATTAAGCTAATTGAAAAATATGATTTAGAGACTTTTGTGATTATTTCAAGTTTTAATCCTATGTCATTATACTATCTTAAGAAAAATAAGCCTGAAATATTCAGAGCATTGCTTTTGACATTTAATAATGAATTTAAGAATAATTTTGTCATCAAAAGCCAGATTTTAAACTTATTAGCTAAGCCGCATTTTCTTCATTTAGATGAAAAGCATTGGCGTCTAAAAAAATATAAAAAACTGATGAAGTTGAAAATTCCAATTGTTTTATGGACCTGTAATGACTTGCAAAGAATTAAATCATATTTTGATCAGGGTGTGACGAGTGTGATCACCGATCAAATAAAGCCAGAAGATCTTTAAATCCCTAGCTGAGAGGCCAACTAAGAATCTTGATCTTGCTTTTGTTTTTCTTTTTGGGATTGCTCTGTGCCTTGTTGATTTTGATTAAGCTGTGTTGGCGGAGCATTTTTTTCGTCAGTAGATACTTCGCTAAGACCGTCTTTAAAGCCACGAATAGCTTTACCTAATGATTGGCCCAAAGCGGGTAGTCGGCTTGGGCCGAAAAATACAAGTAAGATAACTGATAAAATAAGAATGTGTGAAAGGCTAAATTCTCCCATGGGGGGACCTCGATTAATTTAAGAATTTTTATTCTGATTTTGTTTTTCAGACTGTTGTTGTTGCGTGCCTTGTTCATTTTGATTTAAATGTGTTTGGTTAATATCTTTAGCTTCAACATCGATTTCATTTAAGCCATCTTTGAAACCACGAATCGCTTTTCCTAGTGATTGTCCTAAAGCGGGTAATCGGCTTGGGCCAAAAAATACAAGTAAGATAACTGCTAAAATTAAAATGTGAGTTAAACTAAGGCCACCCATAAAATACTCCTTGTGCTACAAGGCCTTATTTTACTCTGATTCTATAGGTAATTCAACTATTTCGACTGTGCTAACGTCTGTGTTGTTTGATGATAAGTCTTCGTCTTTTAATGGGATTTCACGAGCACCAGAGGCTCTTTTGTTAACACGACTACTGGATCCACTCTTAGACTGTTTTTCTGATTTATTTCGTAGGCTTGAATCAGAATCCTGAGCTTTAACTTTTACTGGCTGCGTCGCTTCTGTTTGACCTTGAGAGATCATTTTAAGTTTTTCATCGTAGCGATTTTTGACTTCCGCAAGTTCAGCTTTGTATTCATCACGAAGACTGCTGACTTGGGCTTGTTTTGATTCAGTGGTGCATGATTTATAAGTTTCAGCAGCGATTTCTTTGGCTTTGTTACGGCACAGTAAATCGGTTGAGCTACCAGTGCTAGCAGCACTTACAGTTTGTGTGTGAGCATAAAGTACAACAATAATTGTGAAAAATAATCGTATTGATTTTGTATCCATAATGTAATTTCCCCCAAGAAATTGATCTATCCGTAAAACTAGACATTAAGAATATATACAATTTGGGTGCCAGCTTGAAAAACTGGAAGATCGCTATAGCCGCTATCTAGAGACTATAGGCGTCAGTTATGTATGTCTTTTTTGTAAAACTTTCAGTTTTGTCTAACAGACCGTCGCATTATCTACGAACAGATTTAGGGTCGATAGCGTCTTGCAATCCATCACCTAAAAAGTTGAAACTGACAACGACCAAGAAAATTAAAAGCCCTGGTAAAATAGCTAAGAACGGAGCTTGATAAATTAATTCCTGTGCATTGAAAAGCATATTGCCCCAGCTAGGTGTTGGTGGCTGAACCCCTAGACCTAAAAAGCTTAAAGCCGCTTCAAATAAAATAGATTCACCAACGCCTAAAGTGACAGACACAAGTAACGGCGCAATAACGTTTGGGAACATATGACGAACGATTATTGTAAAGTCTGAAGCGCCTAAAGTTTTTGAAGCTAAAATAAATTCGCGTTCACGTAAAGATAAAATACTACCACGAATTAAACGCGCCACTGTCATCCATGAAAACAAACATAATATAAAAACTAATTTGTAGATTGATTCTTTACCGCCAGAAAAAATAGAATCTAAAATTGATTGTACGAAGGCGCCAGCCTGCTGACCCAGTAAGCCTTCAGTCGTGTTAGCTAGACCGCTTAAGACTTTTTTAAGATCAATCGCTGCAATAACAACTAGTACTGGTAGTAAAGGTAGTGACAACAAAGCATCAGTGACGCGCATTAAAAGTGAATCAATAAACCCACCGTAGTATCCAGCCAATGAGCCTATAATAAGCCCAATAAAAGCAGACATGAGCGCCACTAATAAGCCAACACCAATTGATACGCGTGTTCCGTAAACTAAACGCATTAAAACATCACGGCCTAATTCATCAGTACCAAAAAGATGGAAGCTTTCAAAACTAGAAGCAATGGCGATGAGATCTTTACTTTTTGGCGAGGATTCAATTTTTTCAGCGATTTCAAGTGCTTTAGTTTTTTCTAAAGCCACCCAGTCATACAGAGCATCTTCTGGTCTGATCGGTTGAACTAAATTTTTTGAGATTAATTCTGCTTCGATCAGTTTTGCGTCTTCAGGAAACTGACGAACGAAATTTTGAATCGATGTTTCTTTAATATCTTGAGATGCAATAATTCTAGAAAATGGCGGCTTGTAGCGGTTGAAAACATTTTGTCTATCAACTTCATTACCAGTGAAAGTTTCAAGCACAGGCGCTAGCAAGGCAATCAGCATAAAAAAGATAATAATGTATCCGCCTATGACAGCGGCTTTGTGATCTTTGAACTGAGAATAAACTATATCAAAAAAAGTCTGGGCTTTTTCTGCTTCTTTAATATTTTTATTCAGTTCGGCTGTTGTGTTAGCGGCATTAGAATTACTCATATGTAATCCTTGGATCGGCAAAGCCATAAAGAATGTCAGCCACTAGGCTCATGACTAACACCATGGCGATTGAAATAATAAACGAAACCATTGCCACGTTAAAGTCATTTGAAATAATTGATGTGTAAATTAAACGACCAACACCAGGGTAAGCAAAAAGTGTTTCTGTGATTAAAGCACCGGAAAATATTGACGATAAGCTGATCGCGATAATTGTAATTAATGGAATTAACGCATTTCTAAATCCGTGTCTCCAGATCACGGTTTTTTCAGAAAGGCCTTTTGATCTGGCTGTTCTGATAAAATCATTTCTCATAGCCTCTAACATAGATGATCTAGTGAACCTTAAAAATCTTCCGATGCTTTGAACTGACAAAGATAAAATTGGTAGAATTAAATATTTAGCCTTATCAAACAGTTCATGAAAAAAATTATCATAAGACATGCCAGTGGTTTGATAACCACCAGCTGGTAGCCAACCTAAGACTACAGAGAAAATAATAATAAGCACTATACCCAACCAAAACGAAGGCAGCGATATGCCAGCAAAACTAAATAAATTAATAATGTAATCAGCTTTTGAATTAGGTCTTAGAGCACAATAAATTCCTAGTGGAACTGCGATCAGCAGAGAAAACACAAGAGAACACATTGATAAAATAAAAGTGGCTTTAAGTGCAGGCCCCATCATATCTGTTACCGGAATACGATACGTTCTTGAATAGCCAAGATCTCCTTTTGACACTTCAGCGACCCAATTAAAATAACGAACGTAGGACGGCTGATCTAATCCATAGAACGATCTTAGACGAACAACATCTTCTTGAGTGATTTTAGGATTAGATGAAATCATCAATTCAATGGGATCGCCGGGCATTAAAGCCATTAAACTAAAGCACAGATAAGATAGTAAAACGATCACGATCAGTGTTTGTAATCCTCGTCTTAAGATAAAATTTGTCATTCGCTAGATATTCCTTAAATCAATTATTCTAAAGTCCATGTCTCAACAGCATTTGTCTCAGGAAATTGGTGGCCTGTTAAGCGGTAACCTTTTAACTGAGTCGGAATAACGGCCGTATCAGAACGGTAGTAGAGTGGTAATACAGGAACATCATCTGTGTACTGCTTAAGCATTTCATGAACTAAAGTAACGCGTTTTTCATGTTTCATTTCTAAATCAAGAGATTCTAAAATTTTATCAACTTGAGGATTGTTCCAGCCCATATAGTTTTGACCAGACCAACCATTTTTAGCAGTCGGAATATTTTTTGAACTGAATGTTGATTTAGGGCTAGATTCAGGTGATGAAACCCAAGCAAATAAAGCCATAGAATCAAAACCACGTTTTTTTGTTGTTTCACCAAAAAATACGCGGGCTAATTCATTTTTCGCATTCACTTCAATGCCAACTTGTTTCCATTGATTCTGTAAATAAACTTGAACTAATTCACGTGTTTTGTTTCCTGATGTCGTCATTAATGTGAATGATAAGCGTTTACCATTTTTTACGCGGATGCCATCTGGTCCCATTTTCCAGCCAGCTTCGTCTAATAATCTGTCAGCTTCACGTTTACTGTACTTGTATAAAGTCACTTGTGCGGGGTCAGCTGTAAACCATGGATCTTTAGGTGTAACGTTATGAATAGCCGGTTGTTGTTTACCTTCGAAAAGTGCTGTCACAAGGTCTTCTTTATTGATTGAATAATTTAAAGCTTTACGAACTTTAATGTCTTTAAGAATCGGATTATCTAAATTCAAATCAATATGTTCGTAAACAGCTGATGGCTGAAATAAAGCCACGTAAGGTAATTTTTCAGATTGAATTTTTTTCTCGATGGCGATGGTTTGATCAAGAGCTAAACCTAAACTTGAAATCAGATCAATTGTGCCAGAACGTAAATTGGCTTCAAGAGTACCTGTGTTCGGAATATGTTTAACTATAATTTTTTTAATTTTTGGGGCCTCGCCGCCAAATTTAGGATTCGGAATAAAAGTCACATGATCACCTAATTGAATTTCAGATATCAAGTAAGGACCGTTAAATAATCCAGGATTAGTCGGATCTTTAGTGTAAAGAGAATTTTTTTCGTAACCCTCTTTTTGTTCGCCGTATTTTTTAAATACTGCTTCTTCTAAATGTTTTGGAACTGGAAAAAAAGTTCCTAACTGAAAGAAGTCCCATTTGGCTTTGTCATATGTGAATTTACATTTTTTAGGATTTTTAGGGTCAACTTCTATTTTTTCAACCTGTGTGTAAACTTCTTTTTCACCGACACCAACAGTTGGTGCTGATGCGATTTTGATCGCCATCGCAAAATCTTCACAGATGACAGGTTTTCCGTCACCCCATGAGGCTTCTTCTTTAATTTCCCAGTTGGCCACAACTTTATCTTTGCCACCAATTTTTACTATTTTTGCTTCGCCATTATCAAATGAAGGAATTGATTTTGCTAATTGTGGAACCCATTTTCCGTCGGCATCGATTACAACTAATGTTCTGATTGTCATTCTCAGCATGTAAGACGTTGCGGCCATGCTTGAAATCAATGGATTGAAATTTTCAAATTCTTGTGAAATACCAATTTTAAGTTCGTTGTTATTTAAACGTCCTGTTGAAGCGCTTTCATCTGAAGATTTTTTTTGCGTACAAGCAAAAGAAAAAGCCAACGTAAAAGAAAGAGCTAAAGCAATAAGTGGTCTTTGAAAAATCATAACAACTCCTTAAGTGATGTTAAGTTTAATTTATTAAAGCAAGCAGCCTGGTGAAGCAATTCCCCAGTCAACATTGGTGTTTCAATTGAGCATTTATCAATCCGCGCGGGGCAGCGCGGATGAAAAGCGCAGCCTGATGGGGGATTAATCGGTGAAGGGATTTCACCAGTTAAAATTTTTGTCATTTTCTTTTTGCCGGCACCGATTTCAGGAATTGAGCTTAATAAGGCCTGAGTGTATGGATGGTGCGGTGTATGATACAAAGTTTCCCGGTCAGCAACTTCAACGATTTTTCCAAGGTACATAACAGCAATACGATCACAAACATGTTCAATCACTGACAAATCATGAGAAATAAAAATGTAAGTTAGCCCTAAACGTTCTTGTAGATCTTTGAGTAAATTTAAAATCTGGGCCTGAATAGAAACATCAAGGGCTGATACGGGTTCGTCGCAAATAATTAATTTAGGCTCAAGAGCGATAGCTCGTGCAATGGAAATACGCTGTCTTTGACCGCCAGAAAATTCATGCGGGTAGCGATTCACATGAGACGGACGCAAGCCCACAAGTTCAAGTAATTGTTTAACTTTAAGTTCACGTTCAGTCTTTTGGAATTGGTTATGAATCACAAAGGGCTGTTCGATAATTTGTCCAACAGTCATGCGTGGATCAAGAGAAGCGTAAGGGTCTTGAAAAATCATTTGAATATCACGGCGAAGATCACGCAATTTTTGACCCCGTGATTTTCTAAAATCATTACCGTCAAATTCGATTTGTCCTGATGTGGGTTCGTAAAGCCGAATAAGAGTTCGACCAAGTGTTGATTTGCCACAACCCGATTCGCCAACAAGACCTAAAGTTTCACCACGACGAACTGACAAGGAAATATCATCGACAGCTTTGACATCAGCAACGTGCTTTTGAAAAAATCCTTTTTTGATTGGAAAATATTTTTTAATATTTTTTGCAACCAAGATGTTGTCAGTTTTGATGTTCGACATAATTACACCAGTTCCGATTTTGATTGCGGGCGTGTGCCATAATCTAAAGGATTAAAACAAGCGACTTGTCTGTCTGCATGACCAGAATAAGATTTAAATTGTGGCTTTTCAGTCCAGCATTCTGTTTTTACGCGCTGACAGCGTGTTGCAAACGGGCAGCCTAACGGTAATTCATGCGGTGCGGGGACTGAGCCTTCGATTGTTTTCAAGCGATGAATTTTTTGACCGATTTTAGGTCGCGATTCAATCAGCGCTGCAGTGTAAGGGTGAACTGGTGATGTCAGAACATCCCCTGTCGGTCCTGTTTCACACATTTGACCGCCGTACATCACAAGAACTTTGTCAGACACTTCTGAAATAACACCTAAATCGTGAGTAATAAATTGAACGGACATTTTTAATTTAGATTGAAGACTTTGGAATAATTCTAAAATTTGTGCCTGAATAGTCACATCAAGAGCTGTCGTTGGTTCATCAGCAATTAAAAACTGTGGGTTACATGATAGCGCCATAGCAATCATGGCCCGTTGTCTCATCCCCCCAGAAAGCTGGTGTGGATAAGCTGCATAACGATCGGCAGCAGAAGGGATGCCGACAAGATTAAGCATTTCTATGGCACGATCTTTTGAATCTTTAAGATTTAATTTAAGATGTTTTTGGATTTGTTCATCCATTTGATAACCTATTGTGAGTACCGGATTAAGAGCAGTCATGGGTTCTTGAAAAATCATGGCCATTTGCCCGCCGCGAACATTTTCCATTTCAGCCTGTGAGAGTTTAATGAGATCAACACCGTTTAATTCAGCTGAGCCGTAAGTAATTTGTCCTGGGGCTGAAATCAATTTCATCAGCGAATAAGAAGTCACTGATTTACCGCAACCTGATTCGCCGACAATACCTAAAGTTTCACCTTGATTGATTGAATAAGAAATACGATTAACGGCTTTAAACGGTCCTGTTTTAAGAAAAAAGGTTGTTTCTAAATTTTCAACTTTTACAACTGGATTCAAGTTTGTTAGCTCCCTGTTTTCACTTAAAAACACACCTGTTGTTATTTATTCAGTAAACCAGTACGAGTCAAAGTTTTTGAGACCGATTGTAGAATAGTCTGAGAAATCATTTCCGAAATTTTGTCGGCGAAACCAGCTTTTTTGCTGAAACTCACCTTAATGACTTTGTGGGTTTTAACTTTGTTTAAAATGTAATCATCACTAGTTTGAATGCGATCAATTAAATTCAATTTAAGGGCCTGTGTGCCATACCAGTATTCACCAGTGGCTACTGTTGTTAAGTTTAGCTGTGGACGATATAAGCTAACGAAATCTTTGAATAATACATGCGTAGCTTCAAGTTGTTCTTTAAATTTGGCTTCGCCTTTTTCTGTGATTTCACCTAGCACGCTCACGGTGCGTTTGTAATCGCCCGCTGTATATTCTTTAAAATCAACGTCATGTTTTTTCAAAAGCCGGTTAATATTTGGAACTTGGGCGACAACACCGATCGATCCAATAATTGCAAATGGTGAAGCTATAATTTGATGAGCTACACAAGACATCAAATAGCCGCCGCTGGCAGCGACCTTATCAACACAGATTGTTACACTTAGCCCAGCTTCACGAAGACGTAAAATTTGTGCGGCCGCAAGGCCGTAACCGTGAACAACGCCGCCAGGGCTTTCAACTTTAAGAATAACTTCTTCATTTTTTTCAGCAACACCAAGGACAGCACTTATTTCTTCTTTGATATTATCAACAGCAGAGGCTTCGATATCGCCTTTAAGAAATTCTATCAAATAAGCTGTTTTTCTTTCTTTTTTGCTTTTTTGTTCTGATTTAAGATCTGCTTTTTTTTGCTTTTTAACTTTTTTAAAATCGTCAGAGTTCAAGACAACTGACTGCAAAGTTGATGTTTGTTCATCAAATTTATCATTGATAACTTCGACACTAAGACCCTTAGTTTTACCAGTCTTAGAAGCGGATGCAGCAATGGCCACGATGACCGCAATAATTGAAAGAACAATGATCAGTGCTTGGCCAAAAAATAAAAGCAAATTTTGTAGTATTTCCATGGACGTAAGCTACTTCAAATTGATTTCAAGATAAAGACAAAAGTCGAGGCAAGGCCTAAAAAAAATGAACTTCTGACTGTTTTGTGAGATAAATAATTATGCCATTCAGAAGTGTTTTTATATTCACATTGCTTATAGGGCTAAGCTTTTCGCAAACAGGCTGTTCATTTGCAATGGCTTCTGATGATGATTTAGTCAAATCAGTTAAGCAAGATTTGGATCATGACACTTTACGAAAAAATGGTTTCAAAGAATTTAATCAAGATAAGAAAAAAATCGACCGCGAACGTGAAAAAGGCATTGGACTATTTCTTGAAGAGCAAGAAAAGTGGGATTTATATCAGCAACGCGCAGCCCGAGATTACAGACGCGAAAAAGACACGACACCAGATGAAACATCACCTGAATACCGAGCCGATCTTAAACAAAAAGAACAAGCTCATGAACAAATGGAAAGCTTTCGTAAAAGATATATTATGCTTAAAAACAAAGCTTTCAGTAATTATCAGCAAAAACAAGTCATCACTGATGAAGACGAACTTGAATTAAAAGAAACTCGTCCGCGATTTGAAATCAGAAAACGTTCAAGAAATAAATGGGCTAAATCAGGTAAAGGTTTTGGCAGTGCAAATAGCCAAGTTTATGCTCCGCCAACACCAGGATCTTTTGGTGGAAACAGTGGTGAAAGTGCGAACGATGCAAATTCGGGAATTAACTTTGATCGCATACCGCAACCGGCCGATTTTAACCCAATTCCTGCAGACACATTTGAAGATTTTACTCCAGCAGCGCAGGGCGATTTCGGTGAAGATTCAGGTTTTGGCGATAGTCCGCTTCCACCGCCTCCTCCACCACCTGAAGGTTGGGATTTTTAGTTTTAAAAGCTAGGACTTAATAAAAAGCTGTTCTGTTTTAAGACCAGTCATAAGTTTTATTTTTTGAATTGAAAAGTACAAAATAGCCCCTAAGAAAATAATCGAAGGAATCATAATCACAAAAAGCGAATATAAAGTCATTTGGCTAAGTTGTTGATTGATTAAATTTTGCTTTTCTTCAGTGGATAAAACATCTGATAGAGGTTTAAAAATATAAAAAGCTAAAAAGAAATTTAATACCGCGCTCATTAAAAAAGAAACCGACAACCACTGTGTCGCTTTTTTCATGAGATCTTTAAAATCATTATTATGATTATTTTCAGCTATTTTGTTTTGAATACTTTGCGTGTCAAATGCAGCTGGATTTAAAAACAATGTTTCAAAAAATGGACTTTTACCCCAGCTTGAAAAATACACAAATATTCCAATCAATAGCGGAAACAAAGCTTCCTTCACAGCAAACCAAATTCCGCCTAATGTCAGTAATGATAAAGTGCCGGAAATTAAAATATTTAATAAACCTAATAAAGAAATGAAGTTAACTTTTTTATCTTTAATGATCGAATACAGTCCGCCAAATAGCGGAAATGCCAAAGCAACTATAAGCGCACTTTGAGCGTTCAACCCGTATTTAACCCCATTATTTAAAATATAAACGGGAATAATAATATTTAAGAAAATGCTAAAAAAACTGTTACTAGAATCAGATTTCATCTAATGATTATCTTGGGGTTTTTATAAAACTCAAGGACTAGCACATTTGCAACGCAGCGTAATGAAGCTTAAATTTGATATTCTGCCACGTTAACGAGGAGATTTTAGCCATAGCTATTAAAATAATCTGTGCAACAAAACCGCCTAATCGTAAGCGATCGAGATGAATGCATAAACAAATTTTATTTTTTTGGGCCTCAGTTTGCAGTCAACCTAAATATAAATTTTAAATCGATCTATCTAAAAGGAGATCCTGTGCAAACTCAAAACCAAAAGCCGACTGAAAAGCAAAGAACAAATAACTCAACTGCAATGGAAGAGTGTATAGACAATTGTACGAACACTTATAAAATGTGCACAAGTATGATCACGTATTGTCTTGAAAAGGGTGCTGGATTTGCCAGTCCTAAACACATTGAGCTTTTACAAGACTGTGCAAGGATTTGTGGAATTTCAGCCAACTTTATGATTCGTGGATCTGATTTTCATTCTTTAACATGTGCAGCCTGTGCAAAAATTAGCCTCGTGTGTGCCGACAGCTGCGATACATTTACAGATGATGAAATGATGAAAGCCTGTGCCAAAACATGTCGAAAATCAGCAGAAAGTTGCGAAGCCATGTGCGTGATGCAGTAATTTATAGAACAATAAAATAATCGGAGGAATTATGAATTTAAGAAATTTGTTTTTTTATAGCTCTTTAGTCTTGTTAGCAGGATGTGCAAGTCATCAAAAAGTTCATCGAGGCGTAGTGGCTATGAAAATCAGTGATAACACGGCTCATGTCGGGTTAAATGAAAACGAAGTTAAATTAAACGACACTGTGCAACTTTATAAAAACAAATGTTCAGGCATTGTTGATTCAGAAAGAACATGTATCCAAATTTACAAAGGGCAAGGTGTTGTGACCAGAATAGTCAATCAAAACTATGTCGCTGTTAAGTTTGAGGATGGTGTTCTTTTTCAAGAAGGTGATTTAGTTCAAAAAGTTGAGTAGAATAATAAATAAATGATGTCTTCAGCCTAAAAACAATTTATGCTGTTGGCATGATTAAAGATTCACTCACGCAAATCGCTTTTTGTTTGGCTATCATTGCAACAGCTGGAAGTCTTTTTTTTAGCGAAGTCATGAAGCTTCCGCCGTGTGTTCTTTGTTGGTATCAACGTATATTCATGTACCCACTGGTTTTTATTTTCGCAGTGGGGTTGTTTAAAAAATCTAAAGACACATTTATTCACGCAGCGGTTCTAGCAAGTGTGGGCTTATTCATTTCAATCTATCACAATCTTTTATACTACAAACTGATTCCCGAAAGTATTACCCCGTGCACAACAGGTGTGTCGTGCACATCAAAACAAATCGAATGGTTAGGTTTTATAACGATACCATTTTTGTCGTTTGTGGCATTCACACTGATCACAATTATTTCAGTTTCAATTTTAAAACAGAAGGACAATCAAACATGAAAAAAAATATTTTCTTTTTAGTGGGTGTTATCGCTTTAGCCGCTGGCGCTTTTTATATTGTAAAAACACAATACAAAGAAAAGCAGCAAGAAGTGATCAGCGCGAAAGCCCCTGATTTTTTAGTTCGTGATTATCATCCGACAATCGGTGATAAGTCCTATCCTGTGACAATGGTTGAATTTTTAGATCCAGAATGTGAATCATGTGCAGCTGTAGATCCAATCGTTAAAGGATTATTAAAAGAATTTGAAGGAAAAATTTATTACGTTGTTCGCTACATGCCGTTACATAAAAATTCAGTGTTGGCTGCGGCGGCATTAGAAGAATCAAGACCTTCAGGAAAATACTTTCAAGCGTTATCGGGGTTGCTTTATTATCAGCCTGAATGGGCAGACCACCAAAATCCAAAACCTGAATTGATTGCCGTTATCTTAAAAAGAATCGGGGTTGATATATTAGCGTCTAATCCAAATCAACTTATTGAAAAGCATAAAAAGAATATTGAACAAGACCAAATGGACGCAAAAGCATTGGGCGTAACAAGTACACCAACGATTTTCATTAATGGCGTAATGGTTGATAATTTAACTTACGGGGCGTTAAAGGCAAAGATTCAAGGGTTGTTGTAGCTGGATACATATATTTTATTTAATGAGGCTATTGTTATCATAAATCACTCGACTTCATAACCTCGCCAACCCCTTCCTCCGCGCGAAAAAATTGGTCAAGCTGGTGGATTTTCTCCCCATCGCCAGCTTTTTCAATGTCCTGCAAAAAATCACTTCATATTCTTCCCATCAAAAACAGGATCAGTAAAATGATCAAAACTAATCCCAGTCCTCCACTGGGTCCGTACCCCCAGCTCTTGCTATGGGGCCAAGTCGGAAGCGCACCGAACAACATCAAAATTACAACAATCAGCAGTATCGTTCCTAAACTCATTTTATTTTTCCTCACTTATTAAGTTACTATTTTTAGAGACCACATTCCCTTATTCTCAAGTCACTTTAGCAATCAATGAGCTTGCTGGTCAGAGAAATTTGGTACGTCACTTGCTTTTAGGCTTATGTAGATCACTTTGCCTAAAACAATTTAAATAAACTAATACTTCTTTTTTAATTTGGTATCGGGCACAGCTCAGACACAGATTCAATGCGCGGATTTTGAAATTGAACCAGGAGTCGGATTGCTTTTTCAGCCTCGGCCTTAAAACTAGAAG
This sequence comes from Bdellovibrio sp., assembly GCA_043721535.1. Classification (GTDB taxonomy): domain Bacteria; phylum Bdellovibrionota; class Bdellovibrionia; order Bdellovibrionales; family Bdellovibrionaceae; genus Pseudobdellovibrio. The sequence continues at coordinate 48,936 of JAYSQO010000106.1, forward strand.
TACCATTTCTTTTAATGGATTCAAGTCGCTTTAAAACTGAATCTGAGTTAATTCGTGCGCAGCCGACTAGTCTGATCCCATTCTCACTTTTGAACAAATGAGTAGAAATCAAATTTGGCTTAAAATGAATAAAGCTTTCTTGCAAATCAGTAGCAACGCTACAGACTGTTTCTACGGCATCTTGTGTGATATTGCGACGGATCAAGAGCTTAGCAACTGTACTTTGAAAACGACTTCGAATTATTTCTTTTTCTAAGAACCCGAGCCGGTAAGCAAAATAATAAACTTCAAGATTGTATAAATTTTCTTTTTGACCTTCGCGGGACTGAAAGTAATCCAATAAAGTATTTTGTAATAGCAGGCTTTGATTTAATTTCTGCATCCAAGGACATTCATTTTTATCGAAATCTTTAGCGTGCTTCACGGATCTAAGAAAGCCAACGACACTTGGCAAATTTTGACGTATTTGCTTCGCATCTGAAGTTAGCATTGGAAGTACTACTTTTTCAAGGCGCCGATCTATTCTGACGGACTCATCAAAAAGTCCACAGTATAGTTTTCTAAAATTTGAGCCTGTTTTTTCAGATTTTGAAAGTATGCCGTCTGCAAAAACAATATGTGGATTTTTTTCAGTTAGCTTTCTCCACATGATTTCATTTGTTTTTAATTCCTCTGAAACTGAAATTCTATTTCTTTTTTGCTGCAATAAATAATTTGTGTAGGTTCCATAATTAGCGTGCACGGCATTTAAAAAATCAGTTAACTGCGGCGCAATATAGGGCCCCAGTGGGGAAGTGGAATCAAATCCTACGATGATCTTTGCATTTGAAAAAATATTCTCAAATCGATCGCGATAGCTATATCCAAGCGAACCGTAACGATCATTATAGACGGCATTGCTTTCATCGGGCGATGTCTGCACGTGAGACTCAATCAAATTAGAATACTCTTGTTCGCGAGAATCTTTATCTTTTGTTGAAAGGGCATTACAAGCCATAATATAAACCTGCTGTGGGTGTGTTAAAATTCCACTGCAACTCGCCTGGCAGGACCGCTTTTCTAAATCTGAAATATTGATGAATTGGTTGACTTTTTTTCCAGAAAAACTTCCGGCAAAATGTGCCGATATTAATAAAGCATCACACTGAATTTTTGAGTCACAGGCATTTTCAAACCAATTATCTGAAGACTTTGAATTTTTTATATTTTTCATATTTGTTAGTTCAACAATCTTTAAGTTTTGATCTCCAAAGCGCCTTTTGTAACTTTCAAAGGCCTCTTTTTCATCCGAGGAATTCAGAGTCATCGTACAAAGTGTAATTTCTGATTTCGTCACAAATTGAGCTTCAACTTTTCCAACTAAGCCAAATAAGAAAAGGCCAATTACAGCAGCAAGCTTTCCAATAAAAAAAAGATGATCTTTAGTATCGACTGTCAGATCGCTTATCATGTGTCGAACCTTTAGACAGGATAGTTGATTGAAATGTAATTTGCTTGCTACCATCGTATTCCTCATTGTAAATGATTTGCACATTGAATTCATAGCAAGACTGCTGCCATAGCAGGGGATAAAATAGAAGTATCGACTAGTAAATCGTATTCATAACTCTGCATTTACAAAAGATAGGGCGGCTTCACGTGTCCAGTTCGGATTTTGCATTACGTAATCTATTATCACACCCAAGTTCTAGTATAAGCTATATACCTTTTTAAGCTAGGTGATAGCATGCGAACCCACATATCAGCAGTCGTGCCAAGAGCACTTTCAAGTTCGATGGCAAACTCAGAAGAAATCGCACGTTTGCCGTTGACGATTTCATTAATTTTTCGATGTGAACATTTTAACAGAGCGGCTAGCTGAGTTTGGTTAAGACCCATCTCAGACATATAAACTTCGTTCAAGACAACTCCGGGGTGCATGGGTTTTGAATTTTTAATCATACATCTATCCTTTGTGATAATTTTCGATTGTAACATCAATAAATTCGCCATTTTTAAATTCGAAAGTGATGCACCAAGGAAGTTTTATTCTAAATATAACGTCGTTTAACAGTTAAAAAAGCTATTGCAAGATAATAGCCAACAGGCTATATTTAGAGATGTATGAATGTAGAGTTATATAAATCAGCCAAGGGCAGATCGCCAATAGAAGATTTTATCAGTGATTTGCCGAAAGCCGATCAAGCCCGATTTACTGATGTGTTTGAGGGAATATAAAAACACGGACTTGATTGTCCTAGGGTTCAATTCAAGCCTATACGCGGTAAGCTTTGGGAAATAAAGTTTAATGCTCCAAGTGGCGGGTTTAGAATAGCTTACGTGCTTGTAGAAATAAATACGATGACTTGGCTACATGTTTTTAAGAAGACAACCCAAAAAACTCCAATAAATGATTTAGACATTACAGAAAAAAGAATGAAAGAGGTGTTAGCTTTATGAAAAAAAATAGACAAACAAAATCAGCTAAAGAATTTTTTAATAAACTTTTAAAAGATCCTACGACACGTATGCTTTTTGAAGTAGAAAAATCAAAAACTGAAATTGCATTTGCAGTTAGATCAGCTAGGCAAAAAGCGGATTTAACACAGTCTCAGTTGGCTAAAAAAATTGGAACTACTCAAAGTGTTATTGCTAGATTAGAAAGCGGTGCTGACAAACGGATACCTTCAATACCACTTTTATCTAAAATCGCTTCAGCTTGCGGAGCACAGTTTGAATTCGGTTTCACTTTTTTAAAGGCTAGCTAAGACTTTTTGCACATATCACTTATCAGAATATGAGACTTCACATGCGGGAAGAAAAGTTGATAAAAAAATACTTCGTCGTTGGACAATTTTCCACGGATGGAGTCCTGAATACTATCGAATATTTAAATTATGAAAGCTTTCTGAAAAAACTGTGGAGCGGGAAGATAATCTAATGCCAGAACTCCCCGAAGTGATAAGTGCGAAACAGAAAAAATAAACAATAACAATGGGTTATAAAAAATATTTCGTGATTTCAATAAGTTCTGTGAAAAAGTGAATCTCATTTGTTCTCATTGTGTTTCACGTCTTTTCATTCGATTTCATAAAATAGGGTGATAAGGCTGATATGAAAAAAATGAGCCTATTTTTCACAAAATCGGCAGGAGTTAATTAAGCCATATTCGATTTTCAACGGAGCTTTCTTAAATGAAAGGATTGTTATGGAAATCGTTAGATTTGTTTCGTTCGTTGTTAGGCTTGGTTTGCTCTTAGCTTTTGTAGGTCAGCTCAAATTCTGCACGCTGATGATGATGGGACTAGCCAGCGAAAAGTCACAGAAGGGGATTATGTCGTATTCTAAATATACAAAGCAGTTAACGGGCAGATAAATAATGCCAAATAAATAAAAAATGATTTTTTAAGCCTGAAGTTAATCCTTCGGGCTTTTTTATATTAAAAAATAAAAACTTCATAAGGACGTAAAACATGTCGAAAAAAACATTTCTATACATCAGGGTATCAACATTAGACCAAGTCAACGGGGCCGAATCACAAGCACGAGCCCTTTTAGAATGGTGTACCCG
>JAYSQO010000107.1:0-21004 GCA_043721535.1 Bdellovibrio sp.
ATTCCCAGGCGAGACAGACTAAAAGTCTGTCCTCTTGTTAATGCTAATATTCTAAAGCAAAAGCTAAAAAATAATTTAATTTAGATCTTGATCCGAACTGACTAGTATTGCTTGGTAATGTTACGCCTAATTCTAATTGGCCTTTTTCAAAAGGCTTGTAATACCCAGTCGCTGCATTATCAAAATAATCGTTGTATTGGGCTGATCTTTGCTGAGTGTAGCCGAAGCTGCCGATACCACCGTAAGTATCAGTCAGGCGTTGATAGTATTTAAATTGATAATAGTGAGCCGTTGTCCCTGTGCCTTCAAAGTTAGTTTGTCGTTCTAAAAGAAAACTAAATTTGGGATAGGAAATCTCAAAACCAAATCTTTGCCCGTTTCTTAAATCGACTTTGAAAAAATGTTCATCATGGATGTAAAAATGAAATTTAGAGCTTGGTTGAAACTCAATATAAATTTCAGCGATGTATTTAATCCATAAATTATCGTCAGTTGAATTCAGATCAGAAACATTTGATCCCCAAAAGCCAAACTTAAACTGAGATCCAAGATTGACTAAGAATAAAGCGTTCAAAGCCACATCGTTGTCACTCATTGAAAGTCCGCGCTCAATAAAATTAGTAGTTAACTTAGCATTTCCTGAAATAGCGTAGGATGGTGTTGCGCCAGAAGCGTTGTCTTTGTCATTTTTGACTGGTGGCTTTGGCTGTGCTAATAGCGACAAAGAATTGATTAGAATAATCACAAAGAAAAAAATCCGCATATCTTATTGTTAAAATTTAAATGTAAATAATCAATCAAAGCTAGACCCTATAACCAAGTTATGATTAATATGTTTAAAAACTACATCCGATTAATACTTAAGTAGGAGCCTATGGCCTTTTTAGAAACATCACCATGCTTAGAATATCCGATTGTGGCCTTTGATACTGAAACTAGCGGAGCTTACCCATTGGAGTCAGAAGTCATCGAAATTGGGGCCGTCAAGTGGCATAAAGGTCAGATCATTGATCGTTTTCAAACATTGGTGCGCCCTCGTGAATTACTTACGCCTGAAAATACTAAAATTCATGGAATAACCAACGATATGGTAGCTGATGCTCCACTTATGAATGATGTAATATTAGGTTTTTGTGATTTTGTAGATCAGTCGGTGTTGTTGGCCCATCACGCACCATTTGACTTAGGTTTTATGACGCCAGCAATAGAAAAAAATGGACTAAAGTTTCCTGAAAATAAGCATTTTTGCACAAGTTTACTTTCTAGAGCGTTACTACACACTACAAATCATAAACTACAAACTCTCGTTAAAGAGCTACAGCTTATTGGTGGGGATGCGCACAGGGCTTACGACGATGCTTATGCGTGTTTACAAGTCTTTTTAAAGTGTGTTGATAAGTTAACCCCAGATGTCAGTCTTAAAAGATTGCAAGAAATCCAAAGTAAAGTTATCAATTGGAATAGCTATACAGTTATAAACAACGATGATCAAAAAATTCAAACTTTTGTCGAAGCCATAGCTGAAAGCAAACCCGTGCAAATTAAATATGAAGGCGGGCAAAGTAAAAATGAATTCAGATCAATAAAACCTAAAGGTATTGTCAGAAATCCAGACGGGGACTACGTGCACGCTATTTGTGAGATTGATCAGCAGAGAAAAAGATTTTATTTAAGTAAGATTAGTTTTTAGCTAATACACTGGACTAGCTAGTCTTTAATAATATCAGGATCATCAGCAGTTGATTTATTTTTAAGTTCAATTTCTAATTCGTTAGCCGCTTGAATTTTTAAAAAGATTTTATCAGCTAATTTTTCAAGATGTTTAAAGTCGTCACCAGCACGTAATTTAAGTTGTTTATGGGCGAAACTCATTTCTTTTTGATCCAAAAGCTGTGTGAAATATCTTTCAAATGCGTAAATTGGCCCAGCGATCTGGTGAGAAATAAATTTTGCAAATATAAATAAGGCTACTGAGAAAGTCAGAGTTAAAATTAAGTAAGAATATAAAAATGCTTGAGTGTATTTTTCACCTGACTGAGTTTGATAAACGCCTAGTTCCGTCATAGAAATTTTAAAATAGGTGTAGGAAAAAACCAGGCTGATTAAAGAGATCAGAATTCCCGACCCGATAAAAATAAATGCGTATTTCAGTTGGAATTTTTTATTCACCCAAAATTGACTACGTGAATTTTTATCCGGCCAAATTTTATTATGATTTTTTACCAGAGTATGAACAATTGTTAAGTAACCAACCCATTGAATCATATCGGCGATATTCCAAATTGGAGAATGAAACTTTCCGACTTGAAAACCAATGAAGTCGATCACATAACCAAAATAAGTCCGATCAATCACATTGCCAATAATGCCGCCGACTAACAGTGACAGGCCAACACGTAACTGAAGAAGTTTCAACGGTATAATGTATTGCAGAAAAGTGTAAAGACTAAATACAAAAAATCCACTTGTTGAAATAGTCACAATTCTGAGAAATGCAGGTAAGTTCGCAAACAAACCTAACATGGCGCCTTCGTTGTGAATTAAAATGAAGTGAATAGGTCCGAACCAGACTTCTTTCATATCGGAAGCATAATATTTAGTTATTTGATCAACAGCTATGGTTAAAACCAGGGTAAACAGGACAACAAACCAATCTTTAGTTTTCATATTGATATTTTGCAGATACACTTTACAAAATGAAACAGATATTCACATTTTTTTTGATATTAAACTTAAGTCTAGTTGTTTATGCCGTGCATGATGTGCAGATTAACGAAATTATAAAAAAGAATAATTTAAACCCCAGTCATCTGGGAATAGAAGTCAATGCCAACGGGCAGGACTTGTACAAACTAAATAATGAACAGTTGTTTATTCCGGCCTCAATCACCAAATTACTGACAACTCACTCTGTATTAAAAAATTTTCCGCAAGATCATCGTTTTAAAACAGAACTTTTTTATGATGGAAAAAATCTTTATTTAGTCGGCGGCGGAGATCCTAGCTTTGTATCTGAAAATCTATGGTTTTTAGTGAATGAGTTTAATCGCCAACAAATAACAAATATTAGTGGAGATATCATAGTTGATGATAGCTTATTTGACACAATTCGTTTTGATGAATCACGTGAATCAGTTCGTGTTGATCGATCCTATGATTCACCAGTTGGCGCCATGAGTTTTAATTGGAATTCGATTAATATTTATGTGTCAGGCGTCTTGATGGCACAGGGCAAAGCCCAAGTTGTATTAGATCCAGAAAACAGCTATTTTCAGTTAGAAAATAAAACCCAAATCAAATCTGGAAAAATCACTAAAGATCTTGTGATTGATGTAAATCAAGCCAAAAGAAAAATCATTGTTTCCGGACAAGTTTCAAAAGGGCAGCCTGAAAAAGCCTATTACAAAAACGTAGCGACACCTGAACTGTGGTCTGGTGAAAATTTAAAAGCATTTTTAAAACAGCGCGGAATCTCTGTGCGTGGGCAAATCAAAAGTGGGCGTGTGTCTCAGGCTGCAAAAAAAGTAGCTACTTATGAAAGTAAAAGTCTATCTGCGATTTTAGCTGATATGAATAAATTCTCAAATAATTTTGTAGCAGAAATGCTAGTTAAAGGCATTTCAGTCAAGCAAGGCGAAAAGCCTGCGACATTAAAAAAAGGAATTGCGACTTTAAATCAAGATTTATTAGATATTGGTCTTAAAAAAGAAGAATTCAGTATTAAAAATCCATCTGGTTTTTCACGTGACAATAAAATTTCAGCTCAGGCGATGAATGCTGTTTTAAGTGTCCTTAAAAATAATTTTAAGTATTTTCCTGTGATTTTGGATTCCTTACCGATTTCTGGGATTGATGGGACCTTAAAGAAGCGAATGAAAAATTCAATTGCAGAAGGTTCTGTGCGTGCTAAAACGGGCTACCTAGACGGAGTTGTGACCTTAGCGGGGTATGCTGGCCATTCGAACGGCCAAGTCTATATTTTTACTTTTCTATACAATGGTCCACAGGACGAGCAAAAAGTACGTGAATGCTTTGATCAAATTATCAAATATATCTTACAATCAGATGAATGATTAACATATTTCGACTATTTCTTTGTGTAATTATTTTCTATAGTTTTTCGACTCATGCACTGGTCAAGACATGGTCAAGCACGCTGCCAGAAAAATCTGTTTTCAATCCGCCGATAGAAATGCGTGAACGAGTTAACTTTTGGAAACGCATTTATGCTGAAGTTTCAGTGGATGAAGGGTTGTTTCATTTATTGCATCACCCTGATGTTGTTTTAGGATCAATTGATCTTAAAACAATAAAAAGTAATATTTCTTTATCAGCTAGACAAAAAGATTTTGTAATTAAAAAAGCGATAGACCATGAACGTGTACTGATAGCGCGAAAATGGAAAATCACTGACATGAAACAAATTAGACTGCAAATGGGTCTTAAAGAAAGAATGCAAAATGCATTATTTGTTTCAGGTCGCTATTTACCGATGATGGAAAAAATCTTTAAAGCTAAAGGACTTCCAATCGAATTAACAAGATTAGTGTTTGTCGAAAGTTCTTTTAATGTAAAAGCTCAATCAAAAGTGGGCGCAAGTGGCCTTTGGCAAATTATGCCCTTTGTTGCAAAACCTAAAGGTTACATGCAAGATCTTTACGACAAAAGAAATCATCCCTACTATGCAACGCTGATGGCTGCTGATATTTTAAAATCTAATTATCGTGGTTTGAAAAAATGGCCTTTAGCAGTTTCAGCCTATAACCACGGTTTGCACGGTGTTAAAAAAATGGTTTTAAAAAATAACTCAGGTTATCTTCCAGATTTAATTGAATCAGAAGAGACCACAAAAACATGGGGTTTTGCTTCTGAGAACTTTTATGCTTGTTTCTTGGCTGTGCTCGAAGTCGAAAAAGAAGCCCTCGGATTTTTCGGACAAAATTTAACGAAATCAGCACCCTTAAATATGAATCGTGCCGTAACGACAAAACGTATGACTAAAAAACAAGTCTTAAAGTATTTTCAAAATGATTCAGAAAAATTTAGAAAGTATAATCCGCATATTTATTATTCTAAGGCTATGAACAAAAATTCTTTTCCAGCAGGTATGCCCTTAGTTCTACCACAAAAAGTTGTTAGTAAGTCGTTAGATTTTGCTAGAAATTAGCTGGTCACATTAAAGGTTATTACATCGCGTTTCTAAGTAACGTTTCTTGTCTGGATAACGAAGTAATTTCGAAATTTGAAAACAGTGTTGTTTAGAAATATCCCATTGAAACTGTAAGTAGCAGTCGAAGACCGCAGCATCATGACTTTCAGTGACTGAAAACAATCTAGCTTTAGCAATACATTGCCCAACATTTTTAAAATCTGATAGTCGGTAGAAGCAGTAATTCTTCAATTTTTCTTTATACAAATCTGACTTCAGTGAATCAACTTTTTCATAACAAGATTTAAGAGTGTTTATAGATTTGTATTTACTGAAACAGTATTCGATGTTTTGAGATTGGTTTTCTAGACATGATTCTAAGACTGACGATTTAGGTGTAAAACCACTGTTAAAGATAAAGACACTCAGTAAAAGAGTTACATGGATAATAATTTGACAGTTTATACGTGCTAGTACGTTCATACCTGTGTTTAAAGCACAAATCATTCCTGCTCTATAACCAATAGCTTTTAAGGGGAATGTATAGGCTTTATACGTCGACGTTTTTTGTCAGGGTTTTGTGTTTTGTATAGGGCTTAAAATGATTTTTGAATATCCATTTCTTTTTTAGGTGATTAGCTGTAAAACAGTCCTTGTAGGTGAATTATATGAAACTTTGGTTTTATTTAATGACAGTCATTTTGGTCAATTTATGCATTTCTGTGAATGCATTCGCTAAACTTATGCCGCAGAGTAAACTCCTTCAAGCAAGTGATTCTTACTTTCACCATGAAGCTGATAAAGCCCAACAAAGTTTTATGGAGGGCTTGAAAAAACCTCAGTCAGATATTGAATACCTTTTATTAAGACAAGAAAAAATGGTTAACTTTCAAAATATTCCTGCAAAAAATTTAGAATACTTTGATTTCAATGCCTTAACTAGTTCGGTAGTTCGTTATATCGGAAATTTAAAAAAGAACTACAGTTTGTCTTTTAAGCCTGTGCAAAGAAAACAGATTCAGTATCAGTTTTACAGTCTTAGTCAGGCGATTAAAAAAGCCAATCAATTGAATTTAAATATTCAATCAGATCAATTTGATAAATTGCATGACTTATTAGTAAGCCAATCAACCAGTTTATTTTATTTGTCGTATAAGGAAAAAAACAATCATGATTCGTTTTGGATTACTTATTTTTTAAATGAAATTGGCTACCCGATGGATTTAACGGCGAAATACTTAGTGCAGCTTGAGTCACGTCGCCATATACCTACTAATCAACGATTAGGTTCCCAATTAGCACGAATTGCTTTAACTAAAGGGACCGAGCTTAATTCAGTCACAGTGGTGCAACTTGATTTACTTTTTGATTGGTCTATTCATGATGTGACCAACGAAGTTGCGACTCAGAAAATGCAAAAACTGTATTTGAAGCAACTGCAAACCCACGCCGACCAAGACAAAGTTAAAGCCGTTAAAAAACAGTTAGCTTCTAATTTATTGTGGCAAGAAACTAAAAATGTCGTAAAAAATCCGTTTGGTTTTTTTAAGTATTTACAATTTTTAATCGGTTATATATTTATCGCGTTACCGTTGGAATATCTTTTAATTATCGTCGCATCACTGATCTTTTTAATTCAGTCACCAAATGTTCTGACGTTTGAAGAGAAAAAAAGAAAGAAACTTCATCAAAAAGTATGGCTGATGTTTACGAAGTCTTATATGGGAAGTAATGTTCCATTTTTCTCGAAAGTGGCAGCATCATTAGTGCTTTTCGGAGTTGGTCTTTATTTTAATTCGGCCAAAAACTTCGTTGAATCGTTAATGGCCAATTTTTAAATCACAAGTGTAAAATATAAAATCAAAAAAATATTATGGATTAGGACCAATCGGACCAATACCTACACCACCCAAGGCGCGGTAAGGGTTGTCAGATAAGTCTAACAAATATAGAAATGGCTCTATATTTTTATTAAAGACTGGTTGAATGACAGATGCACCGGGATAAAACCCACCACCACCAAAATCATTTCCAGCAGGGTCTAATTCAAAAGTAAAAGAAATAATTTTGTGAACGCCGTATGACCAATCAGTTGTGTCACCGCTGGCAATATAAAGTTCAGAACTTTGTTGCGGAGTATATTTGTTCCATTCAGCCATTTTATTTGCCATGGCTTCATGAACATCTTTGTCGCGTTGAACTTCGATATCAGCGTATTTATGGCCCCATGGGTATAAAATTAATTTTGAATAACTATGCACTGACAAAAGAATAGTAATGTTCGTGTGGCTTTCCACGTAGTTCTTAACTGCTTGGCTTTCTTTTTCAGAAAATGGTTGAGTCCCTTTGTAGGTGTCATTAGAAGGACTACTTGATGATCCACCTGTTCCCCATTGGAAACCATAATTACGATTTAAATCAACACCGTATGTTCCATCATTATTTTTTGCTCGGTTTTTTCTCCACATTTTGTACTTGCCATCTTGAATGTCGTATTCCATTCCATCTGGATTCACCACGGGGATAATATGAATATCTCTTGAGTTAATTAAATTCACAATTCGTGGATTTTGCGCATTATATTCTTTCACAAGAAATTGCGCGAGCATAATAGGCATCTCAACAGATAAATGTTCTCTAGCGTGATGCCCACCCATGTAAATGACAGCAGGCTTTTGATCAGCATGAGATTGATCAGTCGTAATTCTTAAAGCCCAGATGTCACGATTTTCAGGTGTTTTCCCGATTGAAGTCATTTTAACAATCGTCGGGTTTGCATTAGCTAAGGCTGTCAACTCAGATGTGAGTTCAGGGTAAGTGTGAAAAGCCGAATCAGCTGGTGGATAATCAAGCTTTCCAGCTTTTTCTGCGAACTGCATTTCTTGCTCTAAGTTTGAAGCTGCTAATAACCAGCCTTTAGCTTTAATTTTTGCGAGCTCAACATCGCTACCATAAGCGATCACATAATCGTCTTTAACGATTTCAATCGCAACACCCATATCAGCAATCACTGAACGCTGAAATTTATCTTCAGCAGCGATTTTCATCCAATAATAATTTTGTGATTCAGATTGAACTTGGACTGATGATGTCCCAATAACCGCGAATATAGCCAATAAAAAAACCAACGTAAATTTCATAAACCCCTCCATGTGCGCCCGTTCGGAAACAGGCTTGCAGGATTTACGGTAGCACGTGGTTTTGGGATGTTAAATTAAAAGCGATGCGGCATGAAGAATTAAATGCCAATTAGCGATTAAGAACATGTGTGGCTAGCTTGTCTTGCAGTTCATCTTTATTCAAAAACTGTACCCCGACACTAGACCCTTTTGACCAAACAACTTCACAGTCTACAATGTGAATTTTATTAAGGCTTTTAAGGCGAACAGTAATACGGGCCAAGTCGCCTTTTTTAAAGTTGCCATTCGCATTCATGACTTCGAACAAAGCACCACTGCGTGACAGGTTTCCCATTTTAGAAAGAACACGACCCGTTTGTCCGTAGATTTCGATGTGAGCTAACTCTTGAGTTGTATATCTTTGTGAAGTTTCTGAATTGTTGTAGTTTTGCATATTGATCCCTTATCTAAACATGAATGTATGTATAGTATAGATCGGTTTAATTGGGTTCAAAATTTAAATTTTTAAGTTCTTTTTAATGTCTAAAAGTTTTACGTTTTAGACCAGACCTCATAGGTAATTTCAGGATGAACTGGGCTTTTTAGACTGGAAGTCAGCTTAAATTTCTCATGAAAAGATTGTGGATAAAAAGTATCACCATCATAGGATTTATTGATTCGGGTTAGGTAAATTCTGTCTGTGATATTAAGGCTTAGTTTATAGATTTCAGCGCCGCCAACAATCATAATATCTTCAGGTTCAGGGGTGATTTTAGAATGGGCTATACGAGCTAGCTGCAAAGCTTGATCTAAGGTTGTGGCAAATTGCACCCTTGGGTGATCCAAATATTCCGCAGTGGGTGGTTTGCTGCTAATCACGATGTGATGCCGTTTAGGTAAGGGCTTTCCAAGTGAATCAAAAGTTTTTCGACCCATGATCATTACTTTATTCACTGTCTGTGTTTTGAAATATTGTAAATCCTCAGGATAATGCCACAAAAGTTGATTATCTTTTCCGATGGCGTAGTTTTCACCGATAGCTACTATTTGAGAAATAATCATCAAATAGCGACTTCAGCTTTAATGGCTGGATGAGGATCATAATTTACGATTTCAATGTCTTCGTAAGTAAAATCAAAAATATTTTTTATTTTTGGATTTAACTTTAACTGGGGAAGTGGTTTGCAATCCCGTGAAAGTTGCAATTTAACTTGATCAAAGTGATTCGAATAAATATGCGCATCACCTAGTGTATGAATAAATTCACCGACCTCTAGGTTACAAAGTTGCGCCACCATATGAACTAATAAGGCGTAGCTTGCGATGTTAAAGGGAACGCCCAAGAAAACATCAGCACTACGTTGATAAAGTTGACATGATAGTTTTCCGTTAGCGACGTAAAACTGAAAAAAAGCATGGCATGGTGGTAAAGCCATTTTTCCGATATCAGCAGGATTAAAAGCAATGACTAAAAGTCTACGTGAATCAGGATTAGTTTTAATTTCATTAATCACATTTGTGATTTGATCAATAGTTTTTCCGTCAGCCGCTTCCCATGAACGCCATTGCTTGCCGTAAACAGGCCCTAGATCTCCGTTTTCATCAGCCCACTCATCCCAGATCGAAACTTTATTATCTTTAAGGTATTTAATGTTAGTTTCACCTTTTAAAAACCAAAGAAGTTCGTGAAATATAGAACGTGTGTGTAATTTTTTAGTCGTTAAAAGAGGAAAACCCTTTTGTAAGTCAAATCGTAATTGATAGCCAAACACACTGACTGTACCAGTGCCTGTGCGATCAGATTTAACTGAGCCATTGTCTAAGACATGTTTTAATAAATCGTGATATTGTTTCATAGAGGGGGAGGACTCCTATAAAATAAATTACTTACTTTTGTTTTTTTTAGTCTTTTTAGTTTTCTTGTTCTTTTTGTCTTTATGTTTTTCTTTTTGCTTTTTAGTTTTAGGCTTTTTCTTTAATTGGTTCTTTAAAGATTTTTTTGAATGCTCGGCCTTCGGAGGAACAACTTTTGTTTGTTCCTGTGTCGGCGGCGTAATCGTGCCAACAATGTCATCTTCAAGTGAATCTGATGCTGTCGGATCAACAGGTTCATCAGATTGTGAGAAAGCCTGGCTGCAAACTAAAAGCATGATGATGATAAAATATTTCATTTTGTAATCCTATTCTTATTGAAAATTTTGTACTTGTGCAATAAATGGTAAATTTCTGTAGTAACCTTGGTAATCTAAACCGTAGCCCACAACAAATTCGTTAGCGATTTTGAAACCAACGTAATCTAGCTTGCAAGGGACTTTCAAGGCCTCTGGCTTTTCTAACAAAGTCACAGTTGTGACTGAAGCAGGCTTTCTTGATTCAATAGATTTTTTTAAATAATTCATCGTAAGACCTGTATCCACAATGTCTTCCACAAGAATAACATGTTGGCCTTCGATGGGTGTTGATAAATCTAAAGTGACTTTGACTTCGCCCGATGAAGATGTGCCACCATTATAACTTGAAACTCCAAAAAACTCACATGTGATATCAGTGTTGATTTGGCGAATAAGGTCTGAATAAAATAAAAATGAACCTTTTAAAACACAAATAGCGACAACTTTTTGTCCTTTGAATTTGGCTGTTAATTCCTCGCCGATTTGTTTTACTTTTTGCTGAATTTGTTCTTCAGAAATGTAGGATTTGATATTTAAATTTTTCGGGTTCATATGGTCTCCATAAGTTCTATAAAAGTTCTTTAATAAATCTAAACGAACGAATTATTCAGTAGCTCACCAAGGCCACCAGCGCCCGGGATAATGTACTGTTTATCATTAAGCCCTTTTTCTTTATCCCAGTAAAGTCCTAACGGAGAATTTAAAATATGTTTTTCAGAAAGACCGCGATCTACACGCAGCGCAAAAACGTGAAGCGGGCTGTTTAACGAGAGTACTTTTTTAAGGTATTCCGGAGTCACAATGAGATGTAGCGCAATATAAGCCTTAGCCGGTCCTGCAACTTCTTGGTTGTAGTGATCGATCGCTGAAATAATAGTCCCGCCAGTGGCGCCCATCGGGTCTGGAAAAATAACATAACTATCGCTGATGCTGCCACCAATTTTGAAACTGCCTAGATTAGTGCCAATCACAACGTCATCCGAATTAGTTTTACGGGCAGCAAAGATATGATCTTGGCGAACATGATCTGGTTTTAAAAACCAATGAAGATACTCATAACAAATATGACTGGGGTAAGTGCCTGCACGAGCTAAGTTCACAGTCACTGCTTTGGTTTCAGGCGATAAACATTCGGCAGTTAGATCAGCCTGCATACGTGTTTGTGCTGTTATTTTTTGTCGGGGGAATATTTGATTTGCGGCTTGAACTATAAGACCTTTGTAAAGCAATTCAACAAGACGATTAATTTGGGGCTGTTTAGTTCGCGATTGACATAAATCAGCCAGAAGTGTTTGTAAAAAAAGATCGTCAATTAAGTGAAAGCGTTCGCCGTAATGATGAGTCATCTTAATCCTGACTTTGAATTTCAATCAGAATCGCAAATTCTGTTTTTTCGTTTTTGAAATCAACTGATTTAAAAATATTAAATGGAGAGATACTGTGAAGTTGATTTTTAAATTCAAATTCGCTTAATAAATTGCGACCATTAATGAGCAAAGTTGAATTTTTAACAGCATCAAAATTAAATTCAAAAAGTGGAGTGAGGGATTGATAACTGCTTTTAGAAAGTTTGATATCAACACTTAATAAATTTTTTGCTTTTTTCTGAGATTTTAAATCAAGCTGTAATCCTGCCGTGTCTTGTTCATTGGGGCTATTATGGCCACTCCATTGAGAAAAAATATGATCAATCTCTGCGGGATCGTTCGTGCTTTTTAAAGTGACAAATGGAATATTAATTTTTTTCATTAGATCTGGAATGCTAGCGGCTTTGATTCCAGAATCAGTTAGTAAAAAATTTTGATTTTGTGCGTACTGAAATAAACTATTTAAAAATTCACGATCGATTTCAATCATCATAATCTTAACTTTGATTATTTGTGTTTTAGCAGCAGTTGAAACTGCTTGAGTTCGCTCTGTGTTCGTATTGGCAAAACTATCAACTTGTTGCCGGCTAGCAGCTTCAATCATAACTTCAGCAGGCGTGACTACGGCAATATCTTCAATAGCTTCAGATGACTCAGCCAATGTTGATTTAACTGGTGCTGAGTTCGGCACTGATAGGGTTTTAAAACGATTTATTCTCTGAACCCATTGTTGTGGTTGATTTGTGTTCACAACTAGATAGGCAATTGTTGTCCCCAGTACAAGAACGAACATAAACTGAAACAGCCCGCTTTTAAGTAATTTTTTATGAATAGGTAAATCAACTGGCTTAAATGACAGCATATCGATGCCACATTGAGCACAGTATTGATCCTGTGGCTGACTAAAATTACATTTAGGGCATCGTACAAGCATGATTTAGTTTAATGGATTCTTTGTTGACCGACAATTTATGGAATTCTAGACTCACACTAAAGTCTAGTTTTGGACAATTAAATAACCGGAGATGACATTGAATCACCACATTCCAGTGCTCGCTGAAGAAGTTATTCACTCATTTAGTAATTTCGATGAAAAAAGAGATCTTGTTTATCTGGATTTAACTTTCGGGCGTGGAGGACATTATCAATTAGTTAAAAATAAATATCAGCTTAAAAAAGCTTATGCCACTGACCAAGATTTACAGGCCATCGTTTATTGTCAGCAAAATTTTCCGGAAGTTGCGATTAGCCACGAAAATTTTCTATCTTATATTCAAAAAATACAAAATACAGACATTGAATTTGATATGATTCTTTGTGATTTAGGGGTCAGCTCGCCTCAGTTAGATGAAGCAGAGCGAGGCTTTAGTTTTAATAAACTAGGACCCATAGATATGCGAATGAATCAAAAACAAACTTTAACTGCTGCTGAAATCGTTAATACCTATTCAGAAGAAGATCTGATGTCGATTTTTAAAGAGTACGGTGAGATCCCGAACCCTTATCATGTAGTCAAAGCGATTATTAAAGACCGTGTGATTAAAACTTTTAATGAAACGACACAGTTATCAGGATTAATTGAACGTGTTGATGGCTGGAGAAAGAAAGGTTTTCATCCGGCGACCCAATACTTTATGGCCTTAAGACTAGTTGTTAACCGTGAATTGCAAGTGGTTGAAGAAGCATTACCATTATTTATCGAAAAATTAAAAGATGGTGGCATTTTCAGCGTGATTACTTTTCATTCCCTTGAAGATCGTATCGTCAAAAATATTTTTAAAAACTCAGACTTGGGTTTTGCTGTGCATAAAAAAGTCATTGTCCCTTCTGAAGAAGAGTGTAAAATAAATCCAAGAGCGAGAAGTGCTAAACTGCGTGTTTTCCAAAAAGGCAAACAAGCGGAAAAACTAGATAAGTTTACATTACGTCGGATGATGAGGTCAGGATGAGCTCAGATAAAAATTTAAGACAACTAAAGCCATTTTTAAGTGTGTTTATTTTAGTTGGGACATTGTTTTCAATCGTATTTTTAAAAATGGAAGAAAGACGCATGTCCTATGTCGTTCTTAAAACAACCAGAGAACATAAAAAAATAAAAGAGCTCAGTAAGCAAAAAGAAATCCAGCTGGCGCAGTTAACGCGACCACAGTTTGTTGAAACAGTAGCGAAACAAAAATTAACGTTAAAACGAGCGACTCAAGCACAAATCATTCATTTAAATCCAACAACATCATTAAGTTATTTCAATGATGGAGCCGAATGAAATCTAAAATTATAACATTATTTATATTTTTCTGCGGATTATGGTCGGTTCTGATTTTAAGGGCGGGTTACTTACAATTTGTGCCCCATGATAAATTAAATGCACTTCAAGAAAAGCAATTTCAAACCGTCGTCACATTGCCAGCACGACGAGGAAACGTCGTTGATCGTCACGGTAAAGAATTAGCGATGTCATCGCCGTCTTATTCTGTCTATGCTGATCCTAAAATTATTGATAATAAGAAAAAGACGGCACAATTTGTCTCTAAAGTTTTAGGTCAGTCATATCAAAATGTTTACTCTAAGATTCGTGACCGTAATAAACGTTTTATTTGGATTGATCGCTTAGTCACAGTTGAACAGGTTGATAAAATTAAAGCTTCAAAAACCCGTGGTCTTGGTTTTGTTGAAGAATGGAAACGAATTTATCCAAACGACCAATTACTTTCATCCACATTGGGATTCACGGGTAAAGAAGGCCAAGGCCTTGAAGGTATTGAGTTACAATATGATCAGGATTTAAAAGGTGCTGAGAAAAAAATTGCACTTAGAAAAGATGCGCGCGGAAGACCATTGATTCAAGATGGAATGCTTTTTACTGAAATTCCACAGGGTAAAGAAATTCAATTAACGATTGATTCAGACTTACAGTATTTTGTTGAAACTGAATTACAACAGGCTATGAAAAAACATGAAGCTGATGGTGCATACGCTGTTGTTTTAGACGCAAAAACATCTGCAATTCGGGCCGTGAGTAGTTTGCCACATTATGATTTAAATTCTCCGCAGGAAGCTTCGCAATATCAAAGACGAAACCGCACAGTCACAGATACTTTTGAACCAGGAAGTACTTTAAAGACTTTAATTATTGCACAATCCTTAGAAGAAAATTTATATAGGCCAAATTCAAAAATATTTTGTGAAAATGGAAAATTCAAAATCGGTAAAAGAACTATTCGTGAAGCTGAACAATCACATGCACAAGGGCTGATTACGGTTAGCGAAATTTTAGCTTATTCATCAAATGTAGGAACTAGTAAAATCGCTTTAAAAATGGGTGATCAAAAACTACGCGAAGGCTTATTGAAATTTGGATTCGGACAAAAATCAGGGATAGATCTACCGGGTGAAGCAAAAGGAATCATCTTAGGACTACCATGGAAAGATCATTTACTAGCGAACGTTTCTTTTGGCCAAGGGATGACAGCAACACCTTTACAAATGGCGAATGCTTATGCGGCGATAGCTAACGGTGGAATGCTAAGAAAACCCTATATCGTCGAATCGATTAAGAATTTAGAAACTGACGAAACGGAAACTCATGAACCACAAATGATTCGTCGTGTTCTATCTGAAGAAACATCACAGCAGATGCGACTCATGTTAGCGGGTGTGACTTCTGGAAAAGGATCAGGATTAGCTGCACGTGTTCCAGGATATATTGTTGGTGGCAAAACAGGAACAGCACAAAAAGTTAAAACAGATGGTCGTGGTTATATTCCAGGTGGATACATTGCAAGTTTCACAGGGTTTATTCCAGCTAATGATCCCCAGTATGTGATTTACATAGCGTTAGACCACCCTAAAAAAGGCTATTATGGATCACAAGTGGCCGCACCTATTTTTGCTAGCATTGCATCCTACGCAGTACGCCGTGATGGAGTCGCACCAGAAGTTTTAGCTGATAAAAATGTTTCAGTTGTACCAGGTGTGCAAATTGCTGATCAGAAAATTGAAAAAATAACTTTAAAAAAGTTAAAAAAAGAAATTCAACTAATGACTGCAGCACCTGATTTAAATTCTTTAACTATCAGAGAAGTTCTTAATAAAGTTTCGGCTCAGCAAATCAAAGTTAAATTTATGGGTAAAGGCCAGGTAGATCAGACTTGGCCCGCAGCTGGCGAAGCGCTTGGTGAAGATCGTTCAATGACAATTTTTTTAAAGGAATAAAAAATGAAAAAAATATTTTTAGCGGCAGCTCTTTGTCTTTTTGTTGTCGTATCCTATGCCGAAACACAGCCAGCACTTATTAAAGTTTCTAGTTTTTCTGAAAAAAGCATCGACCCTAATATCATGAATGTACAAATTCAAGTTTGGGCCAAAGGTACATCAGCACAAGCAGCCCAAGAGCTAGCAGCGAAAACTCAAAAAAATATTAAAGATCTTATTGAAAAATTTAAGATCAAAAAAGACGATGTGCAGACGATGTCTTTTCAAGTTAATCCTGATTACGCTTACGATCAAAAAACGGGTGTCAGTCGTATTCAAGGATATTCGGCCAACCAAACAATGTTGATTGCTTTTAAAAATATTGATCTAGCCGGATCTTTTTTAGATCAAATAAGTCGTAGCGATAAATCTGACAAAACAGGTATTAATATTTCTAGCATTCAGTGGGATTCTGATAAAAAAGGCCAAGCTGAAAGCGAAGCTGTCGCAGCCGCTGTTAAATCAGCTAAATTGCGAGCCGAAGAATTAGCAAAAGCAGCACAAGTTAAAATCAAAGGTGTTTATCAAATCACCCATCAACAAGTTCATTCAAACTACGAATCATCAGGCCAAGAAATGGCTGGCAACAGTCGTGGCATGATGAAAACAATGATGGCATCAGCTGATGCTAATTCTGGAACTGATCTTAACCCTGGTAAAATAAAAATCAGAGTTGATGTCAGTATAGATTATTATATTCAGAATTAACTACTCGCGCTAAAAAATTTCATCGCTCCATAATTTTTCAAGGAATGATTTCCAGTGAAGACAGGCTACGCCATCAATCACCTTCTCAATTGGATCATGGGTTATAAGATATAGTTTTTTAAACTTGGCTTCTTTTTTAATTTCATGAAGTCCCTTGAGATGTTCAGATTTAATTTTTCTAGATGATTTAACTTCAATAGCGATTTCATTATTAATAACAAAATCAACTTCAACCTTGTCAAGACTTCGCCAAAAATTAAGATTATAATCTTTTCTTCTGTATGATGTATAAGCACGGAGTTCTTGAGCTATAAACTGTTCAAACGTTTTACCGTAGATATCACTGTTTCTATCTAATACACTAGGCGATTTTAAAATGGTATGAAGTATTCCCGTATCAAAAAAATAAAATTTACTGCTGGCTATTGATTTCCGTGATCGGCCCTTTCTCCAAGGTAATAACTGAAATCCAATTAAAGTATCCTCAAGTATTTGGTAATAACTTTTTACAGTGGGTTCACTGACACCAGTATCGCTAGCTATATTTGAAAAATTAATAATTTCTGATGATGAAAGAGCTGATGTTTCTAAAAAACTATGAAAAAAATCTATTTTTCTAATATTAGATTCCTGTTTAACTTCCTCGTTGATGTAGTTGATAAGGTAAGCTGAAAGATCTTCGCGTGGCTCAGGGCTATTAATAATCGCCGGCAGTCCACCAAATCGAAGATACTGGTCTAAATTAAAATCGGGCCATTCATTAAAAGTTATCGGAAACAAAGATGCATTTCTTGCGCGACCGCCCAGCATATTTGCATGACTTGATTTAAGTCGTCTAATGCTACTTCCTGTAAGAAGAAAGTTAATTTTATACTCTTCGATAAGATAATGGACTTCGTTAAGTAGTTGTGGAATTTTTTGAACTTCGTCAATAATAACTAATTTATGCTTTTTCGGGTTGATTCTTAATCTTAAATTTTGAGGATTTAAATTAAGATCTAAATAGTCTTCAGATTTCAACAGATTAATAAGAAGTATGTCAGGCTTTAAAAGCTGTTTAATTAAAAAAGACTTACCAGTGCCTCTGGGTCCGAATAAAAAATGTGACTTTTTAGTTATGAGGTCTATTAAATTAAGGTTTCTTTTAAAAGAGGTCATAATTAAGCTTAGCCCTCAATTCATAAAAAGTAAAGTTATACTTTACTTTTTAAGCTAAAATCTAAAGTATGGGTTTAGATTTTATGGGAGCCTATGAGCCCTAAAACTCTGCTGGTAAGGATTTACTTCGTTTAAATAAAGCTGTTCAATGTAAAGCTTTGTTTTAACTACTCGCGCTTGAATAAAAGCGCATGCAAAACTTCCAATACCAATTCATAAATGTGATTAATAGTACTGGCATAATCACGGCCCAAGCGACAAAACCCCAGTTTAAGGGTTCTAGTAAAAAGCGGGTGGGGATCGATGCCACCATGGCAAACGGCATTACAAAAATTAAAATATAACGTAAGACGCCACTGTAAATCGCATCAGGTCTTAAACCCAATCTAAAAAGTGAATACCAAACATATTGTAAGAAATCAGCTCGTGCAAAAATAATGGCTGTCGAATTTAATGCTAATCTTCCAACAAAGATAACACTTAACCCTGAAGGGATAAGTAATAAAAGCCAAAAAACTTTAAGCCAATTAAAATCAGGAATTTGCATCAAAGCCCAAATTAATCCAAAGCCAGTGATCAACAGGCATGGAATATGAGACACAGATACTTTTTGTGAACTGACCATAAAAATTGAATTAATGGGTTTAGTTAATAATAAATCCAAGGTGCCTTTTCGGACTTCGTCATTAAATTTAGAAAAATTAGGATCCCATAGAATCATGTAAATTGAATCTACGAATAAGGCTAAAAATACGAAGACGCGCATTTGTGCCAATGTCCAATCACCGATAAGACTAGTGTGTAAATAAATCACTTCATACAAAACAAACTGGGTGCTGTACCAAATAAATTCTGAAAAAACTAATAATACAAAGTTAAGACGAAATTCAAGATCTGCCACAAGGCTGGCTTTAAAAAATGCTTTATAAAGACTAAGATGTTTTCTAAGTTGTTGAAACATCTAGGCCCCAGTTCCTGTGTATTCACGTAGGCCTTTTTTCCAAAACCAATGACTAAATATACAAAAAACAAAAAGTGATATTGTGACAGAAATAAAACTTTGCAACATGAGGCTAGCATCAACCCGGCCTGTGATGTAAGCCACTGGTGTGTAGACCCCAGCTGAAAAAGGTAACCACAGTAGTGTTTTTGATAGAAACGACGGCATAAGATCAATAGGAATAAGTTCACCGGCTAAAAGCCATAAAATTAAATTTTTAACTAAAGTAAATGAACGAATGCGAGTCAGAAAAAAAGCAAACGTCGCTACTATAAAACTAAGTGTGTGGACTAAGAATAAATAATAAACGACCAACAGTAGCGCTAATGGAATACGGTCAAAAATCACGGGCAATTTAAAATAGTAACTGGCAATAAGTGGTACAAGTAGCGACAAGGCTGTGGTGATGACTTTGTAGCCCATCATTTGCGATAAATAGTATTCATAAAAGCTAATGGGCCTAGTTAGAACAACATTGATTGAACCGCTGGCAACTTCTTCAACCATCATTGATTCATACATCCAACTGACGGCAATACGGCCTAAGAATGGTGCCCACACGCTATATGCTAAATAATAGTCTTGGGTGAATCCACCAATTTGCAATGTGTTGGCAGTTTTAAAAATAGCGAACCATAGCAGGACTTCGATTCCAACAGAAATCATGGGCTGCATAAATGCATCAATAAAAAAATTAAAGCGATATTCTAAGTTAGAAACTATCGCCAACTCACTAAAAGCGAGATTCCTTCGCCAAAAAGCGGTGAATGACTTCTTCAAAATCAACCTCTTCAATTTTTAACTCAACAACTTCACCTAATTTAACAACTTCATTTAATTTTTCAGATAACTCTGCTGTTTGAAAAATAATTTCGCGATGTTCAATTTCATTTTTGTATCGATAAATCATTTTTTTGCTCGTTTCAGAAGTATTTGAAAATAATTCGACTGTGCCGTCGTAGACCAGTTCACCTTTTGAAATGAGCAGCAAACGATCTGATAACTCAGCAATATCATCCATGTAATGAGACGTCAGAATAATGATCGGTTTATATTGAACAACGTATTCTTGTAAAAACAGTCTAATAGCTGCTTGTGAAACGATGTCTAAACCAATTGTGGGTTCATCTAAAAATAAAACTTTAGGCGAATGTAAAAGTGATCCAATGATTTCCATTTTCATTCTTTCACCAAGACTCAGTCTGCGAAGTTGAGTATCTAAAACATGACGGCAGTTCATGCGATCAGCTAATTCTTCAACTCTGATTTTAGCAGCTACTTCATCAAGATCATAAATTTTAGTGAGCAGAGAATAGCTATCACGTGCAGAAATATCCCACCATAATTGATTTTTTTGTCCTAACAAAAGACTCATCTGTTTCAGAAAGCGAGTATCACGTTCCCAAGGGTTAAAACCCAGAACTTCAGCAGAACCTTCTGTTGGATAAATCAATCCTGATAAGATTTTTAATAAAGTTGTCTTACCAGCCCCGTTAGCACCAACAAGTCCTACGATTTGACCGCCTTCAATTTCTAAGTTCACATTTTTTAAGGCTTGTTTAGAAACATATTCACGATTCCAAAAGCCTTTGATCGAATTAACGACGCCTTCTTTTTTTTGGTATGTTTTATAATCGCGACCTAGATTTGTTGTTTTAATCACGATACTCATAGCTATTTTTTTCCTAAACGATCAGTGATGTACAGATTCATTCTTTGAATGACTTTGACAGGGATTTCATGCCCGCCCTGAAAACTGACCCAGTCACAATTAAGACCATGTTCTTTAAATAATTTCATCAGTTTTTGACTGCCACTGGCAGGTAAAACTTGATCCTGTTCACCATGAGATATAAAAATTTTTTCATTTGTTTTTGATTTTAATTTTTCAGACCAAACACTTTGTCTGATCAATGAACCAGACAAACTAATTAAGCCAGCTGGTGTTTCTGGGGCTTGCAAATAAAGTTCTGTGGCCAACATAGCGCCTTGAGAAAATCCACCTAGAATAATATTTTTCCATGGGATATCTAGATCTGAAATCATTTTCAATAAAACGGGAACAAGTTGACTGATTTCAG
>JAYSQO010000108.1:0-20981 GCA_043721535.1 Bdellovibrio sp.
TCAAGTTTTAGTTTCTAGCAGAGGTCGTAAAGCTGATGAAGGCGCTTCAGGCCGTGCTTTAGCAGCGGTTGGAAATGTTGATACTTCTGGACGAAATTGGAATGGCGAAGCTACTGCAACTGGCGGTGGAAAAGGTATTTCAACAGCTGGCGTTGGCGGCGGCAAAAGTGGTGCTGGTCTTGGTAATGGTTTATCAGCCGGTAAAACTGGATCTGGTGGCGTTGGTCTGATTGAAGAAGAATCAGAAGTCATCGGCGGTTTAGACCGCGAAGTTATTGCTCAGTATATCAAAACACAATTAGGACAAATTCTTTACTGCTATGAAAGACAACTTTCAGCAAATCCAGAATTATATGGTAAAGTCGCCGTTAAATTTATTATAGCAGGCACAGGTCTTGTTGAATCACAACTGATTGGCCAAACAACTTTAAACAGTATCCCTGTTGAAGGTTGTATCTTAAGTAAAATTTCTAAATGGAAATTTCCAGAACCCCGTGGCGGAACAAAAGTAGTCGTCACCTACCCGTTTTTATTTAAAAGCACTAACTAGCAGGAGCACATCATGAAGAAGCAAAACGTTTTAAAAATTATAACACTTACACTAGCCTTGGCTGGTCAATCAGTATCTGCACAAGACGATCGCGGGTCAGATAAAGTTGATTTAAAAAAATTAGAAGATAAATATTGGTCAGCAAAAGATGATGACTACGGCGTTATTCAAAATAGAACTTTTTCTAAATCTGGTAAATTCTACGGATCTTTAGCATACGGAACATTAATTAATGACCCTTATGCAACATCAAAATCAATTGGCGGTATGGTTGGATATTACTTTACTGAAGATTTCGGTATCGAAGGTTCATATTTAAATTACGACAGCAAAAAAAATGAAAACGTTGAAAAATTAAATAATATCAATTTTAACGTATCCCCAAACTATAACTTGATTAGAAATGCCGTTGCTCTTTCCGCAACATATACTCCGTTCTATGCAAAGATGGCGTTTATGAATAAATCAATTATGTATTTTGATATGGGTTTTACATTAGGTGGCGGTTTAACAACATATGAACAAGTCAGGTCAGCAGGTGTTGGCTTAGGTGATCAATTCACATCTAAATCTTCACCACATATTGAATTCGGAATAATGCAGCAATTATTTGTTACGAAAAATTTAGCTTTCAGATTAGACTTAAAAAATAGTTTTTACAGTCAGGAAGTTGCACCCTACCAGATTAATTTGAATAGTTCGGCAGCAACAGAAGACAAAGGGTCAAACGACACTACATTAACTTTTGGTGTCACATTATTTAGCAACTAAGAAACTACGGGAATTAAAACTGTTTCAATAAAAGGATGAAGTAAATATGAAAACAGAATGAAAAAATTAACACTTTTATTCACAATCGCCATCGGGTTCAGCCCGCTTGCGCACAGTTTTAATCTTAAAACACACAAGTCACCTGACTTTGTGCCAATACCACAAACAATTAACATTGAATCATCTGCTGAAACAGCTAAAAAAATAAAAACATTTGAAACTGTTTCTATACCGCCGATTGTTCAGCCGCTTTTGGAAATATCGCTTCCGATATTAGCTCAACCTGAAACAGTGATTAAGAATCTTGTTGAAATCAAACCTGATGAATACAAATTAATCCAAGCTTTAATCTTTATTGAATACCAAAAGAAATACGATCTTGCGATGTCTTTATTTGTTGAATTAATGACTCATCCTGAATATAGCGATTTAGCGACTTATCACTACGCTGAAACAGCCTTCGGGCAAAAGCTTTATTCTGAATTCAGACATAAAATGATTAGCGTTGTTAAGACGGCTAAAGACAAACAACTTAAAAAACAAGCTCTTGAAAACCTGATCACACATATCAACTATTTAGAAGTCACTGATGTCGCCCTGATTGATCCGTTAATTAAAGACTACAGCGTAGATGTGTTTTCTTCACCAGATTACTTACTTAAGAAAGCTAAGCACTATTCGGCCCTTGGTAACTTAGCAGAATTTGAAAATGCGTTGTTATTGATTCCTTCTGATTCTAAACAGCATCATGAGGGCACGCTTCTTAAAGCTATTTTGGGCTACCGCCGTGGTGAATTAGATAATGCCTTACAAACACTTGAGATTTTATGGCCAGTTATTCAAGACGATAAAAAGAATGAAGTTAGAAATTTAACAGCTTTAACTTTAGCCCGTTTTTATTTTCAAAAATCAGACTACAAACAAGCTTTTAAATATTATCAAACTGTTGATCGTTCATCTGGGCAATGGCTGCAAAGCATGGTCGAACAAGCTTGGACACAAGTTCTTGCTGGTGACTACGAAGGTGCTGCTGGAAACATGTTCAGTATGCACACTGATTTCTTTAAAAAAGCTTATGCGCCAGATACCTATATCGTTCGCACAGTAGGTTATTTAAATTTATGTCAGTACGGTGATGGTCTAAGTATTTTAGATGATTTGAATAAAAAATATAAATCAATTCATGAAAAACTTGAAGCTTTCAAAGTGGCTAATAAGGCTGATCTTCAATATTACGATTTAGTTAAAAACTTTTTGAAAAATACTCAGCAAGATGAATATTCTGGTGTGCCACGTGCTTTTATTGTGGAACTAGCCCGTCATCCTCAGTACACAAAAGTTCAAAAACAAATCAACAACTACGAAGATGAAAACTCGCGTTTTAATAAGATCACAATCGATTTGATTAAAAAAGAGCGCATTGCTAGACTTACAATGCTAAAAGCTAAAAATGAATTTGCTGGCGGAAAGCGTGATAAAAAATCAAAATCGGCTCTAGCTGATCTAGAAAAATATTTTTTAGCCAAAGGCATCGAACATTTGATTACTCAGCGCGCGCGCGAAGGCATTAAAAAAATGCGCGAAGCAGCTATTACCCGTCTTACTACTGAAGAAGCACAACTTCGTTTAAAGGCAGCTGCAAATCTTAAAAATAGATATTTTGAATTCACAGCCGTTTTAGATCATTTGATTGACCAAAAAGAAGTTCTTTCTTACGAAATCTATTCAGGGGCCGGCGAACATTTACGATTTCAAATGGCTGGCGGCCAAGTGAACGCGGAAGACAAAACACGTGAAACAGCTACCTTAAAATCAAGTGAAAATCAAAGTTACGTATGGAAACATCAAGGCGAAGTTTGGGAAGATGAAATTGGTCATTACCGATCGTCTTTGAAAAATGTTTGCCCTAAAGAAGACGTTGCTCAAGTTAACAATTAAAAGAGGTTTTTAATATGAATAAATTAACAATTAAAAGAGGTTTTTAATATGAATAAATTAACAACACTAATAACTATTTTATTGGCTACAATTGCGGTTTCTGCAGATCCTTACAAAGCAGAGGATGGCCTGAAAAAGATTGATGGCAATGTGACAACTTCTGCTGATAATAAAAATGAAGCTTCTAAAAATATTGAATTAGCTAAAAAGCAACTAAATGATCTGACTAAAACTAAAGAGGACATTAAGAAACAAAAAGATTCTGTGTCCAAAGAAATTGTTAAAAACAATGATGTTTTAAAAAAAGTTTTAATGAGCGAAAAAGAAATTCAACAATTAATAACTATTGAAAAATCTAAACTTGAAAAAGAAAATATTCAAATCAAAGATCTTGAAACCATGATTGCTAAAGTTAAAGCCAATCAAGCTAAACGACAAACAATTATTGCAGACTACCAAGAACAAATGAATTTAGTTACTGGTGAAAAGAAAACGTGGAAATCACGTGAATCTGAATTACGTGTTCAGGAAGGCCAAACTATTAAATCATTAAAGGATTTGTCAGCTGAAGAAAAATCTTGGCAGTCTAAACGGGCCACTTACGAAGCCGAACTTAAAAAATGGTCAGCTGAAAATGAAAAGCAACAAAAAATTAATGATACTTACCAAGGTTTAAAGTCGAATAAATAGTTAGTTATTCTTTCGAAAAATAAATGACTTAATCTCTTCGGTTAGGTCATTTGATTCAAGCTTCACTTTTTCTGTTCTGAGCAAATAAGTAATTAATGAAAATAAATTGTCATATCTAGAATTTGTATTGGCGATCCAGCCACGACCCTCAGACCATGACGACACTAAAAACTTCTGATCGCCCGACAATAACGCATATAAATTGAGATCAAGACCGTTTATGGGCTCCGCTGCAAACTGTAATTCAGTTTTTTCATTTCTGAGTTTGTTTGAAATATTTAAGTCCTTCAAAAGGCTGAAATAGTCTTTCTTAATAGCTTCACGAATAATTTCAAATAAGGGCATCATATCTTTCATGATTTTATAAATTAGATGATGTTTTTTTATTGATCAAGTCCTGATCGGCTATTAGCGACTCATTTTGTTATAAATAGTCAGATAATTACCGACTACTTTTTTGTAATAGGGATAATGAACAGTGGCTGAGGCTGGATAACGACTTAAATTATTAATACCGACATTATAAGCGTTAATGTAAAGCTTTGAGTCTGACTTTAAAGTCTTCTTAAGATACTTAAAGTACAATGCTCCGACTTGGATGTTGTAAACAGGGTCAAATAACGCTGCCCTGCCCTTCCAAGGCTTTTTATACTTCTTCATGATCCATTCAGCAGTATCTGGCTTAATTTGCATGAGGCCTATTTCTCCGGCTTTACCAACGGTACTAGGATTGAACTGACTTTCTGTTGTAATAACTGAAAGAATAAACATTGGATCATAATGATAATCGTAACTGACTTGAATTAGTACCTCAGCTATTTCCTCTGCATCTAATTTTGAATTCTTTGATTCGATATAGGCTTCAATCGATTTTCTAATTTTTCTTTCATTATCAAACTTTTTGAGCTTTTTATAAGATTGTGGATTAGACATCAGTATTTCGCGGGAATGATGCAATCGAATTCTTTCGATATCATTTTGATTGGTTTTGTAGTTGGCCATTTGGCAACCTACGTTAATTAATACAAGTCCTATGATCGATTTTTTGAAATTCATTTTCATACAAGATATAACTTCAATTCCCGAGCCAAAATCTTGAATCAGTCTGAGACTTGTAACCCCCTGATTACTTTGGGTTATCATTTTGACTAAATTTAAAAGAATATGGTAACAAATTTATGAAAACAGTGTCTAATTTTCTGTGTACAGTGCCCGTATTTCGACGAAAAACTGATCTTATCAGTTTAAAACACTATGAGATTTAATTGCTTTTTCTTAAAATTTTATTCTTAATTTTTGAGCTTTCATTTGGGAAAAGCCAAAATGAAAATCCACCGAAGACCACCATCACTACAAAAAGAGTGACCAAAAGACAAATGATCAGTGTTAAATCAGGATTAAATATATAGCCAAAAACTGCGGGCACGATAAAATCATAAACTGAAGTGGTTAAGTAAATCACAGCTCCGACGAAGCTGTATTTACTAAGGCTGACTAAAAAACTTAAATAAGGAAAACGATAGATTAACTTTTGATAAAATAATAACAGTAAAAATAAATTTAAAAACGCACTGATAATGGTTGATATCATTAACCCCTGAACTTGATATTTAGCCATCAAAACAGGCGCAATCATCATATGGCAAACTAAACAAAATGCCGAAACCGCAGCTGGGAACCAAGTGTTTTTAACGGCGTAGTAGGCTGGCGTTAGCACACGCACACCGCTTGAAAAAAGCATAATCCAACAATAAGTTTTTAAAATGATTACTGTTTGAAAAATATCATTTTCTAAAAAGCGCCCGCGACCAAAAAGAAGTCTAACTATGGGTTCAGCTAAGGCGAATAGCCCTACAGCCGCTGATATAGAAATAAATAAATTCAGTTCTAAAAAATATCTTGAAGTCGCAGCCATTTTTTCTTTAGCGCCCTCAACCCAATGTTTTGAAAGCACTGGTAAAAGAGCTGTACCAAGACTTACTGAAATCAATGAAAGTGGTAATTCTATTAACCGATCAACGTAGTTAATATAAGAAATTGTTCCTTCAACTAAGCTTGATGAAAATCGAAGATTCACAATTGTCGTAAATTGTAAAAGTCCCATACCGATTAGGCCTGGCCCCATATTTTTAAAAACTTGCAGCAGATCTTTGTTCAATATATGAAAATTAATTTTCGGAAAATAACCGGATCTGACCAAAGCTGGAATTAAAACAGCGGCTTGCAAAGCACCACCGATGAGAACTCCCCATGCGAGCTGCTCACCATGCTGAATTTTTAAATCAGTCAGCCATGAAATTGGGATAATAGTTGAAATGACCATCGCTAAATTCCAAAACGTTGGCGCAATAGCTGGCCAAAAAAATTGACCTAAAGCATTTAGAATCCCCATGTAAAAAGCAAAACTACTGATGAAGAAAACAAAACCAAACATGATTTGCATCATGTTTCTGGTCATTTCATATTTTTCAATTTGCTGAATATATTGTGGATCTAGAACAAGTTGTAAAAAGTGATCTGGGAAAACGATTCCCCAGACAGTTAATGCACTTAAAAGAATAAGCAAAAAAGTATACAAAGTATTGACTAAATTTTGAGCTCTTATAGTTGAGTCGTGTCTGGCTTCAATAAAAACAGGAATAAAACTAACTGATAGTGAGCCCTCACCTAGAAGCCTTCGAAACATGTTAGGTATCCTAAATGCGGCACCCCATGCATCAGTGATACTTTTATCAAATAAGGCCGCCATTAAGCTTTCACGAAGTAGTCCTAATGACCGACTTGTCATCGTCCCGAACGTCATTTTCAGTGCATTTTTTAAAACATTGGACTGAATAGCCCCTTGATTAACCGATGCTTCCGTGCTATCTAAATGTCTTCGTTCTGGTTGTTGTTTTATATCAGACATACTTTAATTGGAGGTTATACCTTGGCACAACATAAGTCAGCAGCTAAAAGAGCTCGTCAAACAACTCGTAAAAACGCTGTTAATACGACTCGTAAATCAATCGTTCGCACTGGCGAAAAAACACTTCTTAAAGCGATTAAAGATAAAGATGTTAAAACAGCTCAAACTTTATTATCTGCCTACGTTAGCAAAATGATGAAAGCCGCTCAAAAAGGTGCTTTTACTAAGCAAACTGCAGCACGTAAAATTGCTCGTTTATCGACTCAGGTTCACAAAACATTAACAGCTAAATAGTTATTACGATAACTAAATTGCGCGTTCAATAACAGTCCGAGCTACATAAGCTCGGATTTGTCGTTTTAGAGGTATACTGACCTCTTTAAAACTTGTTCCGTAGATCACATGTCCTGGCTTTGTGGCCTGCTCTGGAATCGTGTTCTTAATCACGCCTCTTAAAGTAAAAAAGCCACCTTCTGGAATATAAAAACTAACAACGATTTGATCGCCAATATTCAGCGCCATATCAGTTTGAAATGACAAACCACCCTCACCGATTTCAAAACCATCAACAACTTGTGAAAAGCCTTTAATCAAAATAACCACTGGTTTTTTGAAGTGTTTCCGAGGATATTTGCGCTGAACTGTATCTAATAAACCCATATGCATTTATCGACACAGCAACGCTAATCATAAACCGACTAAAGTCTTGAACTCTGAAAGATAGTTCGCTTCAATATGAGAATGAAAAAATTAATTTTATTATTGGGTTTTATTCTTAGCTGCTATCTAGTCAGTTGCGGCACTGCAGGTACAGGTCTTATCGGATCAATCACTCAGCCCAACCCTGCCTACCGTGGGCCAATTATTGATTTATCAAAGGAAGCCCAAGCTAATCTTCCATACCGCAGCCTTGATACTTCTAAAGAACTCACAACGATTGGCTTTGGGTCCTGCGTAGATCAGAATTTACCACAACCAGTTTGGGATGTGGTTCAAAGCAACAATCCAGATTTATTTCTCATGATGGGCGATAATGTCTATGCATCTAAACCAGAAGATCGCCCCTTTATCGACCAATATATTAAATTAAATAGCAACCCGTCTTACAGAAAGTTGCGTGAATCGATTCCATTTTTAGCGACCTGGGATGATCATGATTTCGGACAAAACGACGGCGGCTT
Organism: Bdellovibrio sp.; assembly: GCA_043721535.1. Lineage (GTDB taxonomy): Bacteria > Bdellovibrionota > Bdellovibrionia > Bdellovibrionales > Bdellovibrionaceae > Pseudobdellovibrio. Next base: position 8,039 of record JAYSQO010000108.1, read on the forward strand.
TGATAATCCAGATAAAGAGGAAGCAAGACGATCTTTTTTAAATTACTGGGGCTATTTAAAACAAACATTACCTAAAAAACAAAAAGCAATTTATCACAGTCGTTTAATTGGAACAAAAAATAAACAAATTCAATTTATTATGCTAGACACGCGTTGGGATCGGTCCCCACTTTTAAGAAATACAAACATCACTGATCTTGTGAACACAACTCCGAAATTATATACAGCTCAAACTGACCCGAAACAAAAAATAATCAGTGAAGAACAATGGACGTGGTTGGAAGATGAACTTAGAAAACCAGCGCGTTTTAAAATTATTATTTCTTCTATACAAGTGATTGCTGATGATCATGGTTTTGAAAAATGGGGAAACTTTCCTTTAGAAAAAGAAAGATTGTTTAATTTACTGAAAAAAACAAAATCATCGAAAGTTTTATTTTTATCCGGTGATCGACATTTAGCCTCATTAGCTAAAGCTGAAATCAAAGGTCTTGGGTTAATTTATGATATCACCGGCAGCAGTCTGAACAAAGCGTCTAAACTGATTACGCCTGAATTAGACCCAAGCTATGTCACTGAAACATTTAACGAACCTAATTTTGGACTTATAAAGTTGAATTGGGATCAGAAAAAAATAGATATAGAAATTCGTGATTTAAATAATCAAGTCAAAATTTCACATACGTTAATGCTTTAAAGAGGACTATGAACACACCGACCAGGATTTACCTTAAAGACTACTCTGCACCTGATTTTTTGATCGAATCTGTTCATTTGTACTTTAATTTGCATGAAACTAAAACAAGAGTTACTGCTGATATTAAATTTAAAAAAATTAATTCTTCGGCAAAAGATTTAATTTTAAATGGCGAAAAAATGATCTTGCATAAAATTGCAATGAACGGCGAAACGTTAAGTCAAAACCAGTATAGTACAACAGAAGACAGCTTGATTGTTTTAAATGTTCCGAATCAATTCACTTTAAAAACTGAAGTTGAAATCAACCCGACTGAAAATAAATCCTGCGAAGGTCTTTACTTGTCACAAGGTGTGTTTTGCACCCAATGCGAAGCTGAAAGTTTTCGAAAAATTACTTATTTCATAGATCGTCCTGATGTTATGACCTCTTACAATGTCGAAATCGAAGCGGATCAAAAATATAAGCATTTATTATCAAATGGCGATTGCGTAGAACAAAAACAACTTTCAAATAACAGACATTACACAAAATGGATTGATCCATTCAAAAAGCCCAGCTATTTATTTGCTTTAGTTGCTGGTGATATGGGCGTTATTCAAGATCAGTTCATCACCAAATCTGGAAAAAAAGTAAAACTTGAAGTTTACGCCCCCCACGGAAAACAAGATCGCTGCAAGCACGCAATGATTTCACTGAAAAAAGCCATGAAATGGGACGAAGATCGTTTTGGTTTAGAATATGATCTGAATCAATATATGATTGTTTCAATTGATGATTTTAATATGGGCGCTATGGAAAATAAAGGCCTGAATGTTTTTAATTCGCGATTGGTTTTAGCTGATGAGAAAACAGCAACTGATCATGACTTCAATATGATTGAATCAGTCATTGGTCATGAATACTTTCATAATTGGTCTGGTAATCGCGTCACTTGCAGAAACTGGTTTGAGCTTTCACTTAAAGAAGGGCTTACTGTTTTTCGTGATCAAGAATTTTCTGCAGATATGAATTCCAGGTCAGTGCAAAGAATTGAAGATGTCGACACATTACGTTCACGTCAGTTTAGTGAAGACGCTGGGCCAAATGCTCATCCTGTTAGGCCTGATTCTTGTTTAGCCGTCGACAATTTTTATACAGCGACAATTTATGAAAAAGGTTCTGAAGTGATTCGTATGATTCAAACTCTTTTAGGGTCTGAAGGTTTTAATCTAGGAATCAAACTTTATTTTGAACGTCATGACGGACAAGCTGTAACTATCATTGATTTTATCAAAGCCATGTCTGATGCCAACCAAGTTGATCTGTCTCAGTTTCAATTGTGGTATTCACAAGCAGGAACACCGATTGTAGATGTGACTGAAAATTACAATGCACAAATTAAAACATACACTTTAAAATTAAAACAACACTGCGATTTAACTTTGACTGAAAAAAATAGTGGCTTTAATAAAAAACCATTTCACATCCCAATCAAAGTCGGACTGCTATTAAAAGATGGGACAGCTTTAAAACAAACAGAAATGATTTGTCATTTAAAAGATTCAGAACAGACTTGGACATTTGAAAACATTCCATCAGAACCTGTGCTTTCGATTAATCGTGATTTTTCAGCTCCGATTAAATTAAATTGGGATGTATCGAATGAAAAACTACTGTGTTTGATTAAATATGATACCGATGCTTTTAATAAACGTGAAGCTTGCAATAAAATGCTTAAAGACGAATTAATGCGACTTGTTCATGATGGCATGAACAAAAAACCACTTCAAGTCGATCAAAAAATTATAGAAGCTTTAACTGTTGTACTTAAAGATCAAAAGCTAGATCCACAATTTAAAGCTTTAATGCTGTCATTGCCCAATGACCAGGTAATTGCTCAAGATTTAACAGTCATTGATGCTGAAGCTATTTATAAAGCTAAAAAAGTAATGGCAACAACTTTTGCTCAGCAAAACACTGCAGCCCTTTTATCAATTTACAATGAACTTAAAGATCAAGATCAAATTGGCGCACGGTCTTTGAAAAATAAAGTATTGTCATATCTTGCAGCTACAAGCACACCTGAAGTGACTGAACTAGTTTCAGTACAATACTACCAGGCAAAAAATATGACTGACAGTGTATATGCTTTAGTTTGTTTAACAGAATTACATACCGAACATAAAACAAAAGCGCTGAATGATTTTTATACAAAATGGAAGTCTGAAAGCGTTGTGTTTAATAAATGGTTATCATTGAATGCTAGCTCGTCATCAGAAAATACATTTGATGATGTCGTTAAAATTAGTCAGTCTAAAGATTTTGATTTACAAAACCCAAACAATGTCCAAGCACTTTACGGTGGTTTTGCGAATAATTTATATCGTTTTCACACGATGAAGCAGAATACATACAGCTGGTTGATCACAGAGATTTTAAAAATTGATAAAAACAATCCTCAGGTTGCTGCCAGATTAGCCGGAAACGGTTTTAATTTAACTGCGAAGTTGCCATCTGAATTAAAGTCCCGTGCGCAAACAGAAATTAAACGTGCATTAGCTGATACTGCGTTATCTAAAAATGTTCGTGAGCAATTTGAAAAAATATAACTAGAGTGGATTATTTCACCACTAAGTAATCCGAAGGCTTTAACATTGGAAGTACTGGAACTCTACTAAAAACCGGATCAAAAGAAAATGAAAAACTAGATAATCCCATCAATGCTGTTTCTGCGATGATCACACCAGTGAATTGGCCAGTGTAACGCGAATCAACTCTTGGAGCATTTAATAGCAATCGTTCAAAATGCTCTTCGCGAGGGAATTCGCCAGCGACACTTCTTCTGCACGATGCATCTTGAAATGTAGAGATTGAGCTTTGAATCGTTCTTAACGAATTGACGTCTTGTTGATTTAAGCGGCTTTTAGAAGCGTAAGTTTTCAAACGATGAGTCATTGGATCCTGCAATGAAGTCGAATTGGTTCTGTACCAAGCTTTTTCTGCAGCAGGATAGCTTGGCTCATTTTCACAATTTGTTAATCCAACGCCTAAATTAATCCACGCGCTACTGACCAATTGCAAATTCGTGTTGTTTGTTGAACTTGAAGTGTGCTGCACGTAAGTTATCTTACCGTTAACAAAAATAGGACCGGTAACCATGATTCGACAACCCTCATTCGTGGTTAATTTTAAATCTTTCAGGAACAATGCTCCGTTGATGACCAGATCGCCATCACAAATTAAATTACTAGCTGTGAAGTATGTGCCCAGTTTTGAAAGTCCGGAAAGCTGCGGCGATGAATCCTGATTTTTAAAGTAGGCGGTCTCTGCTGTTCCCAGTGCTGTTCGTGCTTTAATGACATCTGCACTCGGTGCTCCGATAAAAATATCATTTTTGGTGGCTACAATTACAGTAGTGGACACAACCGCTTTTACATATTCTACTAAAGTTGTTGCTGCAAGCTGTGCTGCTGGTGCCGTTGCTGATAAGTACGCACTTGGGCTAAACGGAAGGTTTTGGTTCGGCACTATTACTTCTTTCAACTTAGCCGTTTTAAAAGAAGCACCAGCGTGATCATTATAGTATGAATATGAAGGGTCAAACGGCCTTGCAGATGCTACACTTAAGGCATCTTTTCCGAAAAAATAATCATTTCCGAAGCCAAAATCGGTGATTAGTCTTGAGCTTGATTGCAAATGGCAAGTTGCACATCCAATACCACGTACAGCAAGCGACGGTTCCAGGTTATGAAATGGATTTCCAACAACTAGGGTAACAATTTTTTTACTAATTTCTCCGAAAGAATTTTTTGCGATAAATTCAAATTTATCATTTCCACGAAAATTAACATTCGGTGTGTATTTAAAACGATTGTTTCCAAGATAAGTAAGTAGACCGCTAACAGATATTTTTTCAGTCGTACTTGTGTCTAAAGATAAATACGATTTTGGCGCTGGATCGTGATAATCGCTAAGAACTAATTCAAACTGAGTGCCCACCGTGTTCATTTCAAAGCCAATTGTGTCTGTAATTATGGACGGAGTACGCGCTATTTTTACAACCTCGATAAAAATCGGAACTAGATGCGGTTCTTTGACTCTTTCTTCACGTTCGACATATTCAAATTTGTCATCACCAAAATATTTTAAAGCTGGCTGGTATGTAAATTTACCTGTACTAGAATCAAAAGCAGTAATTACACCGTGCGTAGGCTGTCTAGTTATAGTAAAAACCGATTTACGACCACTGATGCTGGAAAATGTTTTTGGTTGTGCTTCTATGGTTGTTTCTTCTTCTGTACTAAAACTTTGAACGGATGAAGATGATGCCAATTCAGCATAAGCAACACTCGAAAATCTAGCATTAGAACAATTTTGAAAACTAAGCATTATTAGCAGAACAATAGACAGCGCCGAAAGCGCCTTAACGTAGCTTTTGATATAATCAATATCTGATTTCATCTTCAACCCCGGGTTATAAGTCTAGTCGGCATGAACTAAAAAATACTTAAATGTTTATATTCCGTGTCTCAAATTGAAACGACTAACAATATTTTAAAAACTCAGACCGGGTTTCCGCTGAATTTCTAAATTCACCGCGAAGATCTGCTGTCGTTGTCGAGCTATGGGTGTCTTGAATACCACGAGCAACAACACAATAGTGTTTCGCTTTAATGTGAACAGCAATATCTTCTGTTTCTAAGATATACTGTAGACAGTCTGTGATTTGTTTTGTTAGACGCTCTTGAACTTGGGGTCTACGACTAAAATATTCAACAATGCGATTAATTTTAGAAAGACCAATAACTTTCTTTTTAGGAATGTAGGCCACTGTTGCAAAACCGTCAATGGGCTGAAAGTGATGTTCGCAGCAAGACATGACTTCAATGTTTTGCACGCAAACCATTTGATCATACTGCATTTTATTATCAATCACTGTGATTGCGGGGAAGTTTTCTTCATGAAGACCACCAAAAATTTCATTCACATACATTTTAGCAATACGATGAGGTGTCTTTTTTAGACTATCGTCTTTTAAATCTAAACCTAATATTTGCATAATTTCAGAAAAATGTTTTTCAATTTTTTCAATTTTTTGATCTGGGCTTAATTTCGATTTGATCGTCGGCGAAGATCTAACATTTGCTAGTACATTTTTAGTTGATGTTGTGTTTTTTGCTGCATTGGTCGTCTTTTTCGTAGTCGTTTTCATAATTATGAATTAGCTTAAATTTTATAAAATTGCAATCGGTCATCAACCAGTCTTAAAAGCCCTTCAACGGTAGAAGTGGCGCCAGATTGAGCACGAATAAGTGATTCATTAACCACCTGTAATTGTTGTGTCGGCCAGATGGCCGCCACTTGGCGTTGTGATAGTGCATTTAGTAGCGACCGACTATCAAGGCCACCGGCAAAAGGCAAACCACCCCAGTCTTTAAGTGATCGTTCATCTAGGATAAAGCCGTCGTTCATATAGGCTTTTATTGCTTTTTGAAGAGTCTCCACCTGACGTAAAGAGTCTTCGGCTTTAACTGACAAAGTCACATGATATTTGTTATTAAAAAAATGCGTCGTTGCCACAGCACCAAGATGTGATTTGCTATTTAAGTCTGAACTTATTCTTTGAGACAAATCAGTTTTTTTCTGACGAACATCTGCGATTGGTAAAACCATTCTCATTGTCACGCGGTCTTTGACGGTTTTCAAATAGTTCAACACATTCTTGAGTTCACTGACATTATCAATTGATTCAAGCGCTAATAATCTATTTTTGGGCAGAGCTAATAAAACATTTCTAGCAAAAAAAACTTTTTGTTTGCCCTGAACATCAAATCGCAATTGATATTTACGACCTATGCGACTAATTGATTGTAAAATATAACCCCGACGAACTTGTTTTTCAGGAATCAAACCTTCGATAACATCAAAGATTTGTTCCGTCAGAACAGAAGTCCCTTTTTTAAAACGCCAAGAGTTTTCATCAATATTTACTGTTTCTAAATCCAATTCTTTTTTAAGCGCTAAAAGGACTTTGTCATTTTTTGAGAACTCGTAACCACCCCACTCTTCAGATTGAAGAGATTGAATTTTTCCGCCCCAGCGTGATCCAGCTTCAAAAAGTCTAAATGGTATTTTTAGTTTTTTAAGTTCGTAGGCTGCATAAAGACCAGAAATACCACCACCGATGATGATCACTTCTTGATTAAAATCAAATTCATCTTCAATCAAATATTCATCTAATGTTGAACAACCAGTATGGGTCAATAAGGCCGGCGCTGCTAATAATGGAGCCAAACGACATACTGTCGATAACAACTTCCTGCGTCCGAGATTAAAGGGCTTACTTTTCATACATAAATGATGCTATCTTGAAGTTATGCTAAGTACAATAAATCTTGAGCCTTTTTTTGACCAAATTGATCAAAAAAATTGGACCATTCTGCCGTTTGAAACTTCATTTGCTCTGGAAATACTGTCAATGGCGCAGCAGCATTATTCACAAGGCTTGTTTCAATCGGCACATACTGCCAACGACCACACCGGAACCATCAGAAACGATCAGACATTTTGGTTAGATCAAAATAATATGACCGAAAATCCTGTGAACATAAAAATATTTAAAATTTTAGATCGAATTTTATCAGAGCTTAAATCTTATTATCGTATTTCATTAGACCATAGCGAAAGTCACTTCGCCCACTATCAAGCTGGTTGCTTTTATAAAAAACATTCCGATCAAGCAGCCAAAAACAATAAACGTTTTTTTTCATTTGTGATTTATTTGAACGAAAATTGGATTGAGCAAAATGGGGGTCAACTTGTAGGTTATGATCTGAATAAAAAAGAAATTTTTAATATTTTACCCCAAATTGGACAGATGATTGTTTTTAAAAGCGATATCATACATGAAGTCTTAATTTCCAATCGATCGCGTTGGTCTCTGACTGGTTGGTTTAGAGCTTCATGAAGAAAAATCATTTTACCCAACTTGTTATTAAAGATATTTTATTTAGTCGGTTAAACTATCGTTTGCTGATTGTTTTACTGGCTCTTATAGCAACGCTGACTGGGCTGTTCGTTCCTTACTATCAAAAAAGCTTTATGCTTCAATTTGATATTCAATTTTTAGCAGTCTGTACTTTTTTAGCTTTGATTTCTTTTTTAACGATGCAGCTAACAACATACTTAGGACAAAGAGAAGCCCTGATCTGTCAACGTGTCCTTTCTGAAAAAATTTATAAACATATTTTAAGCTTAAAAGCACTAGCTGTAAGAAACCGTACCGTCGGCGAAATGGTTTCACTGTACACCACTGATGTGCCCAGTGCCACCATGTGGCTTGAACAAACTATTCCTTACGCGCTGACAACGGCCTTTCCGCTGATAGTGACTCCTTTTTTTCTTTATCTTGTTTATGATATACCTATAGCCTTCACTGCATCAATGATCGCAGTGATCATTGCAGTGAATTTAGCTTTAGCCCGCAGACAGTCTTTTTTCTTTTTTAAATTCAAAATGTTAGCTGCGCAAAGAATGGGCCTTGTGAATGAATGGATTCAAAATATTCGTGGCTTAAAATCTTTGAATTGGATCACAGGATTTGAGAAAAAAATCATCACAAAACGAATCGAAGAAACTAATAATCGCATTGCTATGGTGACCAATGGTCAGTTGATGAATTCGATTTCATCAAGCATTACTTTCTGGCTGAATTTATTTGTGATTTGGTTTATTATTTATATCAGTCCTGAACTGACTGCCAAAATTCATTTAATAACATTATTATGGGTGATGGGTGTTTTTCTATCGCGTCCGCTTAGACAATTGCCTTGGTTTTTTACGATGATGTTTGATGCTTGGACATCGATTAAAAGATTGGGTGATTTTTTATCTCTCAGTAATATGGATTACAACATCAAGAATAAAACCTATGTGGCTGACGAAAACTTAGTACTTGATGTTAAAAACTTAAATTTGCATTTAGACGGGAAAGTATTTTTAAAAAATGTTTATCTTGAAATAGCTAAATCTGAAATTGTGGCCCTTATAGGCCCTGTTGGTGGCGGCAAATCCACTTTTTTAAAATCGCTGATGAAAGAAACATCTTTTATCGCTGATTCATTGGTCATTTCTCCTTATAATTTTTTACCCCAAGAAAGCTTTATCTTAAGCGCCAGTGTTTATGAAAATATTGTATTTGACTATAATGTTGATAGTCAAAATAAAGCTTCAGCGATGAGTGCGCTACAAAAAGCGCAGTTCGACCTGAATCAAGACAGGCTAAAAAACGGTTTAGACACTATCATTGGCGAGCGTGGATTAAATATTTCTGGTGGCCAAAAGCAACGACTTAATTTAGCCAGATTATTTTACAATCCAAAACCTTTGTTTTTATTAGATGATCCCTTAAGCGCCATTGATGTTGGAACTGAAAAGAAATTGATTGAAACTTTTTTATATTATAAATCGATTGGCCATAGTTTTTTGGTCACTACACAAAGATATGAATTCCTTCAGTTTTGCGACCGCATTGTCTACATGGATCAAGGTGAAATTAAATTTATTGGTGATTATAAAACTCTTTGTCAAAATCAATTTTTAAGTGATTTTATCAAAGGTGAAAAATCTGATGCACAGATTGGGGTAAACCCTTATGTCTAAAAAAGCATTTTCAAAAAATATTTTTGATACATTGCTGCAGGCCTATCGACCATTTATTTTTAAATTACTGATTGTCTGTCTACTGGGCTTTATCGGTCGATTTCTGATTTTATCAAATGCTCAGTTGATTGGCCGATTTTATGATAACAATCCTGTTGTTACAACAGAATCGCTGGGGTCACTGGCTAAACATATTTTCTTTATTTTAAGTATTTCATTTATTATGACTGTTATTTACCGAACAGTTTTTTCTAGATTGTCAGCTTTAGCTGTATCACGCCTATATGATGAAACGACTTATCGTGTATCACGCTACCCGCTTAGTTTCTTTGATCAAAACCCTGTTGGCCGAATCACTACACGTTTTTCCAGTGACTACGGAAATATATTTAGGCTATTCGGCGGCCCTTTGGCTGAGTTTTTATCTATTCTTTTTGATCTCATTTCAATATTTATATTAATTGCGATGGTGCATTCTTATTTTCTATTAAATCTTATACTAGCTTCTGTGATGTTTATTTATATTTTAAAAAGAAATCAACTTAAGTTACGTGCTAATAGACGCGAACTATCTATTTTAAGATCACCATCAGTGGCCCATTTTTCAGAAACGGTGCAAGGCCATCTTTCAATTAGACAAACAGATAAATCTAAATCGTTTATTGAGCGATTTAATTTTTTGGATCAAGTTTTTTTAAAAGCTAAATTTTTAGTAAATAGAAACGTCATGCAGTTTTCTGCTGAGCTCAATATCATTTCGGCTTTATTATTTTTTGCTAATGGCTATTTGGGCATACATTTAGCCAAAACTCAGTCTTTGGGGGCCGGACAAATTGCCATTGTTCTTGGTTTTACTATATTAGCAACTAATACCTTACAAATGTTTTTCGAATGGTATTCACAATTTGAAGAAGCTTTAGTTGGCGTTGAAAGATTAGATGAATACTTGAGAGCTCCATTAGAAGAAGGCGCATTTCTGCCGACCTATGCCGATTTTAAAACGCATCATCCGCAAAAGGCAAAACAGCCAACCGCAGTCCAACAAAATAAAACTGATGACGCACTAACAGTTGAAAATCTAAGTTTTCGTTATCCCACTCAAAATCAAGAGGGTACTCAGCCATTATTATCGCATATTAGTTTCAAACTTAAACAGGGTGAAAAATTGGGAATCATTGGCCGAACTGGGGCCGGTAAATCAACATTAATAGCTGCGCTGTTGCGACTTTATCCTATCGAAAAAGGTGTTATCCTCATCAATAACGAATACCAAACTGATATTGAAAATCACCGTAAACAATTTTCTTTAATATCACAGGATCAGTTTTTTATTAAGGGCTCATTACGGGATAATTTGGATTTGTTTGAACACTACACAAATAAAGACTTAGAAAACTGTCTGCAAACAGTAGGGCTTCGGTTTTCTTTGAACATGCCCATTGAGGAAAAAGGACAAAATTTATCTCATGGAGAAAAACAATTGATCAGTCTTTGTCGTGGTTTGTTGCAAAATGCTGAAATTTTTATATTTGACGAAGCCACAGCCAATATTGACCCCCAATCAGAAAAGTTGATTGAACGGGCTCTTAAAGAAACTTTATCCACAAAAACACAGATTCGTATAGCCCATCGACTACAAACTGTTCAGGACTGCGATAAAGTGATGTGGCTTGAAAATGGTCAGATAAAAAAGATCGGATTACCACAAGAAGTTCTTGTCGCCTTTGAATCCACAAGGTAAAAATGAGACATGACTGATGATAAAAAAGAATTTGAAAATTCTGAAGCAGAAAGCAACGCTCCTGTTGACCAATTAATAGAATTAATTGGTGCTGATTCTATTCGTACAAACTGGAGTCAGATGTCTCAGTCTGCCCGTCATGAGGCCTTTTTTAATTTAACTAGGACTGATGCGGAAGAGCTTTTTTTAAGCTTAACGGCTCAAGATCAATTTCCTTTAATTAAAGACCATTCACTGCTTGAAAAAAGATCATGGATTCGCTTATTAGCTCCGGATGATGCGGCCGATCTTATTCAAGAAGCTGACACTAACCAACGCGAAGATTTACTGTCATTACTGGATCCTCAAACAAAACGAGAAGTCAGTGCGCTATTGGCCTACGCAGAAGATAACGCCGGCGGTATCATGTCGTCGCGATTTATCCGCTTACGTCCGCACTTAAGCGTTGATGAAGCTATCAGTTACATTCGTTTACAGGCAAAAACTCAGGTTGAAACAATTTATTACGCTTATGTTCTATCAACAGATCAAAAACTTTTAGGTGTAGTTTCTTTTCGTGAATTATTTTCTTCAGCTCCTCAGAAAAAAGTTGAAGATATCATGCACACTGATGTGATTCAAATTCCTGTAGATCTTGATCAAGAACAAATTGGTCGAATTTTCTCTCAGCATGATTTGATGGCCTTACCTGTTATTGATGAAAATAAAAAAATGGTCGGTATCATCACATTCGATGATATCGCAGAAGCTGTTCAAGAAGAAGCCACTGAAGATATTCATAAAATTGGGGGTATGGAGACTTTAGATGCTCCGTATTTACAAATTACTTTTTCTGAAATGTTAAAAAAGCGTGCTGGCTGGTTAGTTGTATTACTCATTGGTGAAATGTTTACTGCCACTGCATTAGGTTACTACGAAGATGAAATTCATCGCGCAGTTGTACTTGCAATGTTTTTACCTTTGATTATTAGCTCTGGTGGTAATTCGGGTTCGCAAGCTTCAACATTAGTTGTTCGAGCCATGGCTTTAGGTGAGGTTCGATTAAAAGACTGGTGGCGCGTTCTAGTCCGTGAAGTATCAACAGGACTTTGTCTGGGAATTATTTTAGGATTAGTGGCTATGGCGCGGATATATTTTTGGCCATGGCGTGAAACGATGTATGGTCCACATTACAAATACATTGCCTACACCGTGTCAGCTTCAATTATCGGAGTTGTTCTTTGGGGAACGATTTCTGGATCAATGTTGCCGTTTTTACTACGAAGATTAAAGCTAGATCCGGCTTCTGCATCAGCACCAGCTGTTGCTACAATTGTCGATGTGACGGGATTAGTGATTTATTTCACAATGGCCAGCCTTATTTTAAAAGGCATTCTGCTTTAAATTTACTACTAAATATTGTGATCAATTAAGTGGGCTGTAAGCCCACTGTCCATGTTTGAATTTGAGCTTTTAATGAATCAGTCACTTCAGTGAATCGCACACCAAACGCGCCGCTGGCTGCAGACCAAACCACTTCACCTTCAATTTCCTCATTCATATCGCCAATTTTAAGTTTAATTTTTTGACCTTGAGTCACATTCACATCAGTTTTAAATGACAGACCACCTAATGACACAGTCTCTGAAGCTGAATCAATCACTTGGTCACCGATTTGAATCATGACTTGTTTTGCTAATTCAAAACGCTCGTATTTGCGAACATATCCACGCGCTGGTTTCACAGCTTTGCGTCTTAAAGCAAAAGCTAATAATAACGGCGCTAATGCCATACCGAAAACTAATCCGATTTCAAAAAGTTCGCTATTTAATCCCCAAACAGATGTGCCTGATGATGTTGAACTAGAAACTAATTTAACTAAA
>JAYSQO010000109.1:0-7971 GCA_043721535.1 Bdellovibrio sp.
CAGACATTTCTGCGATAATAAAAGGTTTGAAGCCTAACCCAATATTTACATTTTTAATTTTAATTCCCATAGCCATATCCCTTTGATATTGTACAACTACTCTATAAAAACATTTGAAAGGTTGTTATGCAAGAAATTGCTTTCAGATTAGATTCTTCTTTTGCTCTAGGCGGCGGTCATCTTGTTCGCTGTCTGTCGCTAGCGCAACATCTCAGACTGAACGGTATAAATTGTTTTTTTATTTGCAAAAAACTGGCTGGCAATCAGTCAGAACAGCTTCGAAAAATGAACTTCCAGGTTCACGAGATCGCTGAAGGCCTGTCCGCTGACGAAGATGCCCTAAAAACTTTAGAAATAATTAAAAAAGTAGGGAATTGTCATAAAATAATTATAGACCACTACCAACTGTCTTCAGAGTTTGAAATTCACTTTAAAAAAAATCAGTTTTTTGTAGTCGTAATTGATGATTTAGGCGATCGAACGCATAACTGCGATGTAATTATTGATCAAAACTTCCGCACATCCTGTGATCATCTGTATATTAACGCTCCAAGCTATTGCACCAGGCTGCTTGGACCTAATTATAGCCTACTCAGACCAGAGTTTATAAGTCGAATCCGCCAAAAAAGACCACTTGTGACACAGATCAAAAAAGTTTTCGTTTTCTTTGGATCAGGTGATTTAAGTGGGGAAACTGTCAGGTTTGCCCAACAAATTCCAACAGATTCTAGTATTGAATACATTGTTATTGTTTCGTCATCGAATAAACATCTCAACGAATTGCAAAAGCTAGCAACTCATTCAAAAATAAATTTTCACATCGATCCACAAAATATACCTGATCTTATGTGGCAGTGTGATATTTATTTTGGTGCTTCAGGATCTATCACATGGGAACGATTTTGTTTAAAACTCGGTGGATTCACAGTGACTGTTGCAGATAATCAAATTGATTTAGCTCGTTCTCTAGCTAGCCAGTCACTGACTTGGAATTTAGGTCCTAGCAATCAAATCGATTTTTCCAATATTGAGCAAAAATTTAAACATGTCGAATCAAAACAACTTGAAGAGTATAATCAGCAAATTAAATCGATTGCTCTTTTGATGCAGAGTCATAACCTAAAAAAAGTGATTAGTCTTATCATTCAATAGAGACTTACTACTCTATTTTAAACTTGTGCTTCACTTTTTATGATTATATATTTTTTTTATGTATGTAGCCCTTCTTGGTGATATTCACGGCAATTCTTACGCTCTAGAGAAAGTCATCAGTCAACTGCCAAAATCAATTGATCAACTATGGGTCACTGGCGATCTTGTTGGTTACTATTATAATGTAAATGAAGTTATCGAAATGCTTTCGCAATATAAATGTAAAATAATTCAGGGCAACCACGAGCGCTATCTTTACAGGGCTTTAGTCGATCCTCAAAGTCTTAAAATCTACACTGAAAAATATGGCAGTAGTCTACAGCAAACTATTAAATCTCTATCCAAAAAAAACTTGCAATTTTTAATAGATTTACCAATGATCTGCAAAATAAAAACTGAGAATAAGACAACTTTAATATGCCATGGCTCACCATGGGACTCTGATGCATATGTTTATCCTGATTGTTCCACTGAAACAAAAAGCAAGTACGATAACTACAATTATGATTTTATAATACAGGGCCACACTCACTACCCTATGATTCTAGAGCAAGGACATAAAAAAATAATTAATCCTGGATCCGTAGGTCAATCTAGAAATAAACTTCCAGAGGCCCATTGGGCGACTCTAGACACTGAATCCGGTCAAACAGAATTTTTTAAAGTTGATTACGACAAGAAAAAACTTATTGATCAAGTTAATCAATTTGATCAATACAACAAATATCTAAAAACAGTGATAGGTTATAATGACTAATTTTTTAATATCTGGAATAGGCGCTGATCTTGGGCAATCAATTTCTAAAATTATTCGATCTGAATTTTCGAATGCTAAAATCATTGGGATTGACTCATCAGATCGTCACGGAGGATCATTCTTTTGCGACGAACTGATTCGCTGCCCAAACGCTGTCGATAAAAAATATATTCCATTTATTGAAAATTTATTTAAACAGCACAGCATTGATTTGTTTATCCCGGCTACTGAATTTGAACTCAGAGAAATAGTAAAACTTGATGAAAATCATGTCTTGTGGAAAAAAACATTATCATGCTCCAAGAAATATTTAGAAATCTTTCTAGATAAATTTTCTACATTTCAATTTCTAGAAAGTTCAAATATTAAAATGCCCTGGTATACCCTTGACCCAAAGGTCATTAAACAATTTCCTTGTATTTTTAAAGCCCGTAATAGTTCAGGTTCTAGAAATATTTTTAAATTGAACAATCAAGAAGAAGCTCTTTTTTTCAAAAAAATGTTTCCAGATAGCTTATTTCAAGAACTGCTAAAGAATGATCATCAGGAATTTACATGTTCTGTGTTTCGCGACTCTCGCAAACAAACTTATGTACTTCAATTAGTTAGAAAACTGACAGGTGGTACAACTTCTTGGTGTCAAGTCGAGGAACATGAATCAATTGAAAAAATATGCGTTGATATAGCAGAAAAGATTGATCTCTGTGGCGGCATTAATATACAACTTAGAATGAACGACGGTCAGCCCATGATTTTTGAAATCAACCCAAGGTTTTCTTCGACAGTTTTAATGCGACATTTAATGGGTTTTAAAGACTTAGCTTGGTCAGTGAATGATTTTTTCAACCAACCAGAAAAAAACAATCACACCAATGTGACTGTCGGAACAACAGCCATCAAAGTAAGTGAGACATTACTTTCTCAATTATAAGATTTTTCTAAATACAGGTTTAACAACTTCTCCAATAAGATACTTACTCACACTCTTGGCTTCTATTGCTATTTTATACGTTTGTATCATATGCTCAAAAGCCATTTCAAAATACTTTACATCTGCTTCTGTATGCGAAAAGCATGGTGCAAAAATACCTTGAAACAACACCCCATTTTTCGTCATTTCTTGCATAGCCAAGGTTCTATACTCAGCCGATAAGGCCTGCTGAGAGTCTTTAAATGAAAATGCAACTAGCCAACTCGTATTTGAGACCTCAATAAAATTTTGCAAACTGTGTTTAGCAATAAGTGCTTTACATTTATCTATAACCAGCTGGCCAATTTTATGATTATGAGCCAACACATTATGTTTCTGAAATTCATTGATTGTCGCAATACAAGCCGCCATGGCATGTGTTTCTCCACCATGTGTTGACGAAATAAGAAATACTTTTTCTTGCCCTGTATTCTTGATACCGCCTAATTCCATAATTTCTTTTTTTCCAGTCAAGGCACAAAATGAAAAACCGTTAGCAATGCCCTTACCCCATGTTGTCATATCAGGGACAACATTCATTTTTTTTAGTGAACCTGGAAAATCTGTTTTAAATCCTGTCACCATTTCATCCATGATGTAAAGTGCGCCATGTTTATGACAAATATCAATTAACTGCTGGATATAGTTTTCAGGTTGTGGATGATTTTTTTCAGGTTCTGCGATCACGCAAGAAATTTTTTGTGGATATTTAGCAAATAAATCTTCAAGAGTTTTCAAATCTAAACTGTTATAAGTCACAGTCATATTCTGTATATGTTCTGGGATACCTTTATTACATGCTGTTTTGCCAATAAACCAATCGTCGTACGAATAAAAAGGATGATCCCCAGGAAAAGCAATCAATTCACGTCCTGTAAAAGATCTCGCCAATTTAACAGCAGCTGTTGTTGCCGTTGATCCATTTTTTGCAAACTTAATCATTTGGTGACAAGGAACTAAACTTAAAAACTTTTCAGCCATTTCACGCTCTAAATAAGATGGTCTTTGAAAATTAACACCTTTTAGTATTTCTTTTCGTACTGCTTCTAGAACTGGTTCGTATGCATGGCCTAAGCTCACTGATGTAAGTCCCATAGAACAATCTAAAAATTGATTTCCATCTAGATCCCAAACCTGTGAACCAAGACCATGTGATATGGCAGCTGGCGCGACAGAGGGGAACTGATCATCACCTTTTGAATAAGTATGAGAGCCTCCTGGGATAAGTCCATGGATTTGGTTTCGGTATTTATCAGATTCAGTCATTTTACCTATTTTGCGCAACATAGAACTTTACTATAGACCTATATTTTTATGACATTAAGTAAAATTTAGATATTCAAGACCTCATTTCGTAGTGCATCAATCGATTCAAAACATTTAAGATCGTTAACCATTTTATAATTGTTAATACGACCAGTTAATCGTAAAGTTTTACTGTTCGTTAAAGGCTTACAATGGTGAATTATGAACACAGATTTATTTATAATTACAGGCGGTTCTAAAGGCATTGGAGCTGCACTAGTTAGTTTAGCTTTAGCAAATGGCCATAGTGTCATTAATATATCTAGAACGCCCTTTAGGTCAGATTCAAAAAAACTGCGCAATGTTTCAATTGATTTCAAAAAGCTAGATTCAATTGATTTAATTTTCTCTAAAGTCTTATTAGATTCTTTAAATTCTAATCAATATCGAACAATACATCTAATTTTAAATGCAGCACAAATAGAACCAATCGGTTTATTTCAAAATATTCCTACTGCAAAAATAGTTGACCATATATCTGTCAACTTCACATCCGCAGTCCATTTGTTAAAAGTATTTTTAGAAATAACTCATGGAAAACTCAGAACTATTATGGCCTTAACTTCAGGAGCCGCAACTCAACCTATTGCTGGCTTGTCAGCTTATTGTTCATCAAAGGCTGCTCTTCATCTGCTTGTTGAAACACTTACGCTAGAGCTAGCTACTGAGTCGATGACTCGAATTTATAATTTTAGTCCAGGTGTCGTTGATACTGAAATGCAGGCAACTATACGTGAACAGTCACATCATGAATTTTCTAGAGTTGCTGAATTCATTAATTTGAAAACTGAAAAAAAACTCAAAAAACCAGATGACATTGCATCTGAAATTTATAAGCTATTAAATACAACCTTATAAGTATTTGACCATTGAAAGATTTTTTTCAGATTTTATTTTAAAAAAATTTTCTGCATCAATTATGAATCCTGATTTTTTGTAAGCTGCGACAGCCGCAACATTTTCTTTACTCACACCAAGATAAATTTTACTAATCCCTAAACTTTTAAGTTCAGCAGACAAGGTTTTAAAAACTTCAGCAAATACACCCTTACCACGCCATTCAGGCGCACCAATCAACACTCCTAAAACAGCGTAACCTAACTGGAAGTTAACAGGTTCAAATTTTATATTGCCGATATGTTTGTTGTCTTTAAGATCAAATATTCCGAAAAATAAACAATCTTTACTGTTAAACTTCTCTTCAACAAAAATCTTTAAACTGTCTAAAGTAATATTTTGATTTCTTGTGTATTCAATAAAACCGCTATCATTTTCAGGTTTAAACCATGCTAAATATGTTTCAGTAACAAGTTCTTTTGTCAAAATCTTCAAAATAAACCGATCTGAAAAAAACGTATGAAACTTCACAAATCTATCCTATAACTTTTTTAACAGCTTGAATAACTTGTTTAACTTGATCATCAGTCATTGCTGGATACAGAGGTAAAGTTAACGCTTCTTTGTAGTAACTTAGTGCTTCTTTGTATGAATCTAAACCAATATCAAAATTTTCACGGTAATAAGGCATCATCGGTACTGGTAAGTAATGCACGTGGCCTTGTATTCCTAAAGCTTTCAGTTCTTCGATCACTTGATATCTCGTTTTACCTAATTTATCAAATTGAACACGCACAACAAACAAATGATTACCGCTGGTTTTTCTGTGACCACGTTGAGGAATCGTTAAATTTTTAAAATCTTTAAATTCAGATTCATAACGTTCAGCAATTTGAATGCGACGATCCAAAAACTGATTAATTTTATTTAATTGTGAGCGACCAAGTGCTGCCTGCATTTCAGTCATTCGGTAATTATATCCTAAAGACTGCATTTCATGATACCACTGGTTACGGTGACCATCTGTTAAAGCTTCGCTACTAATTAACATATCATCAAGCTTATTGATTCCGTGAGATCTTAATCGTAAAAGTTTTTTGTAAACGTCAAAATTATTGGTGGTCATTAAACCACCTTCACCGCAAGCAATGTTTTTAACGGGATGAAATGAAAAACCAATAATATCAGAATATTTGCAGTTTCCAATCATTGATCCGTCTGCGTATTTTCCACCAATAGCATGAGCAGCATCTTCGATGACTTTGACATTATATTTTTGGGCTATTTGATGGATTTCTTTCATATCACAAGCTAGCCCTGCAAAATGCACTGGCATGATGATTTTGATTTTATTATTTTTACGAAGTAATTCATCAATTTTAGCTGGGCTAATATTTAATGTTTCAGGATCTATATCCGCAAATAAAGGGTTAGCTTTGCAATATAAAGCCCCGTTGCTTGAAGCACAAAATGTCAAAGGTGATGTGACCATATAATCACCCGCACCTAAACCTAAGGCTTCACATGAAATATGTATGCCAGCTGTCCAGTTCATAACTGCGACCGCGTATTTTGCACCGACCAGATCCGCAACAGATTTTTCAAATTTTTCTATTTCAGGGCCTTGGGTTAGTGAAGAACTTTTAAGAACGCTTACAACGGCGTCGATATCAGATTGATCAATAGAATGCTGTCCGTAATGAATCATAGATTTAACCTTACTTTCATTTTTGATATCTTGTTTGAGCTTTTCGAACCCGCTGACGACAGAACCAAACTGGTAATTAATCGTTTTCTTAATTTTTTCGTTCGACAGCGTCATGCACTGGGGTCTGATTACAGCTTTCGGTTTTTCTTTGATAGACAATGACTTGATATATTTTGTTTCTATATCCATTGATTTTAAGTACTGAATTGCAAATTCATACTTAGATATTTTTTCATCACTTGTTATATTATAGATTCCGATACATTTTTTTGCTAACAATTCGTAAGCTACAGTAACTAAGTCACCCATATAAACTGGATTAAAATATACATCATTAGCAATTGATATTTCATTTTTAGCTAAACTGTTGGCTTCTATCCAGTCTGTAAAACTAGGTTTACTAGCTATTGATTTACCATAAAAATTTGTTCGAAGAATGAGAGCTTTGCTATTTTTTTGCAAGATAAGTTCTTCTGCTTTTTTTTTAGTGAAAGCGTAATAGTTGACTAGGTCTGTCGGGTCGTCTTCGGTGAACATTTTTTGTTTGTTAGCAAACAAATGATCCGTAGAAATATAAACAAATTGAATGTCATTTTTTTTACAGATTTCTGCCATCTGGGCTGGGATAACAGTATTCATTAGATCAGCTTCAGATTTTTGAGATTCACAATCTTCGACACTTGTAAGACCAACAAGGTAAGCCACAACTTGTGGTTTGTTTTGATCTAGAATTTGGTTGAATTTTGTGAGGTCGACTTTGTTGAGATCTAAAAATAAATTTGAAGACTGATTTTGATGTTTTCTGGATGTTCCGACTATTTCACCCTGAGGAAAAAGATCTTTGAATTTCTTGTTCCAGTAAGACCCTAATAATCCATCTACGCCAATGATCAGTGTTTTCAAATTAGTACTCGATAGTTTCTTCTTTCAAGATTGTTTGTAACTCTTCAGCACTTAAAACTTTATTGTTCTGAGAAGAGTCATAGCTAAAGCCATCTGGTACAAGCTTACAGTTGTTTTTCTTCATGTAAGCTACGCTGTCCCACCATTTCATTTGTGGCATGATCACATATTGATGGGGAAATTCGACAGTGTTCATTGCATCATCTGGACCAATCATGGCTTCATGAACTTTTTCACCAGGACGTATACCGATAATATCGACTTCACATTCTGGAGCGACAGCTTTTTTGATTTCCATTAACTTCATTGTCGGAATTTTTGGAACAAATAATTCTCCGC
>JAYSQO010000110.1:0-7932 GCA_043721535.1 Bdellovibrio sp.
TTAAATGGATTCTGAGTCACATTTAAAGGATCAATAATATTTAATGAATTTATTGAATAGCCTAACAGAGAATTTAACGAACTGTATTGATACTTTTCACATCGCGTGGCTAGGCCTGCCTCAACGGGGTTTCGATAAATATATTTATATGTATTTAAATACTGAGTTTTATTTTTTATAGGCTCTGTTAAACTGTTTTGCCCATTGTTTTTTATTTTCAGTTCCTTAAGAAGACTTTCAGTAAAATAATTTTCTTTTTGGGCGTATGATTTAAATAATAAATGGCTATGGGTTGTCATCATCACAAAAGCCTGTAATTCAATTTGGTGTAAACTCGATATTTTATTCAACTGATGACATAATAACTTCCAATCTAAAACGGCCATCAACGGGCAAATTTCAAATTCGAAATTAAGATGAAAGTACGTGATCTGACTTTTGTTTTTACTGAGATTTCTCATATAGAACAGTAGAGCAAAGACCGGACCAATGTCAGATCAGTTTATCAGTGCTAAAAAACCGAAATTCGGACAGACTATTGGAGTCAGACAAACTACAAAAAGGAGTTTTATGAAAACCATACTAACAATTATTGTTTTATTATTGTCATCAGCCGTTTACGCGGGAACAACACCAAACATAGATATGTACGCACCCAAAGCCGGTGCATCGGAATTATATTTAGGAGCTTCACTACTGAGTTCAAAATCAACAGCTGTTTCAGGGACTACTGAAACAAAAGGGTCTGGTTACGGGATAAACTTAGGTTATGCCAAAGGTTTTTCACCGTCAGTGGCCTTTTTTGTGAACCAAACAATGCTTGGTTATAAAAATGAAAACACGACGGCAAATACTGAAACAGATTATAAAACTTTTTCACAAACATTTTTAGGTTTCAAAGGGTTAGCGTATTTCGGGCAGACTTATCTTTATTACAACTTACAGTACGCAGCTTCTTTATTAGAAAAAAGAACATCAAATAACGATGGCACAAATTTATTTCAGCGTGCGAATGATCGTGATCATATTGCAGCGACTGGTGGTTTCGGCGTGCCATTAAGTTTAATCACAGTTGGTGGACTTTATAAGTATTATCAATACCAAGATACAAAAGTTGAAACTCAAAACAGTGAATTTACTTTGAAATTAGGTTCAGGGAATATGTGGAAAGGTTATTTACAGTTCAACTTTGGGACAAAATTCGGTTTAGCTTACGGTGAAGAAAAAGTTGATGATTATGATGCTGAATCACAAGGGGTTACATCTGTTAATGGTGGTTATGAGTCAGAAACAAAATTTATGCAGGCTTATTTTATAGTGCCAATGTCATCTTCATCAGATGTGTTGATCGATGTTGTTAAAACAAACTTAAAAGATGAATCAGCTTATTCAAAATATGATAATTATTTAGCGACATTAGCACTTAAAGTTGAATACTAAATCATTGAGCTTGTTAATTCTTTAACTTTTTTAGATTTAAAGTTTTCAGAAACGAAATTCCAGTTAATGTGACTCCAGAAAGTTTCTAAATATTTTAAACGTGCGTTTCTGTAATCAACGTAGTAGGCATGTTCCCACACATCAGCTACAAGTAACGGAGTTGGTCCGTTATTAGTGAATGGCACTGCTGCATTGGATGTAGAAACTAACGATAGTTTCCCAGCGTTATCAATACATAACCAGATCCAGCCTGATCCGAATGTTTTGACTCCACCATCAACGAATTTGGCTTTAAGATCATCAAGGCTACCGAAATCTTTTGTGATCGCTGCAGCTAGTTCTGCTGAAGGTGTTCCACCTTTTCCAGCAGGTGACATGTTAAACCAGTAAAATGTATGGTTCCAGATTTGGGCAGCATTATTAAAAATACCACCAGATGAAGTTAAAACGATTTCTTCAAGTGATTTACCTTTTAATGAAGCATCTGTTTCAATAAATTTATTTAAATTATCGATGTAAGCTTTGTGATGTTTGTCATAGTGAAATGACATTTGTTCTTCATTTAAAAATGGAGAAAGTGCAGTTTTAGCATACGGTAGTTGTGGAAGCTTATACATATAAATTCCTTTTTAGTGAGTTTTATTATTCAGCATATTACGTACAAAAGTTGGCAGTGTAAACGCCGCACTATGTAGATCGTCATTATAGTACTTAAGGTCCTGTGAATTTACAAAACTTGTAGCTTGGGATTTTTTAAAGTCCTTCACTGGATGATATTGGCCCTTGATAGCCATTTGTAAGCTCCACATTCCTGATGGGTACGTTGTCGCGTGGAATAACATAGTGTGAACTTGGTTTTGGCCGAACACTGATTTAAGGCAGTGATTCAGCTCGACAAAAGTTTCTGAATGAAACATTGGTGATTCACCTTGGGTAATTAATATTCCGTTCGGCTTTAAAGCTTTCATACAATGAGCATAAAAATCTTTTGTAAATAAACCCTCTGCAGGTCCAGCAGGATCAGATCCATCAACGATCAAAATGTCGTATGATTCTGGTTTAGCTTCAGCGATAAACTTTATACCATCACCAATAATTAAATTTAATTTTGGATTTGAAAATTCACGCGCAATTGTTGGCAAATGTAATTTACTTGCGCGAACAACGGCTTCATCAATTTCAACCATGGTGACATTTTCAATTGATTTATAGCGGAAAAGTTCACGAATAGTTCCGCCATCACCGCCACCAATAACAAGTGCATTTTTGATTGGACCAGAAACTGATTCGAAAGCTTGAACAGCTGGATGAGTGATCATTTCGTGATAATGGAATTCATCACGTTCTGTGCACATGACCATATCATCAATGGCTAACATTTTTCCATAAGAGCACGAATCTAAAATACGAACACGTTGGAATTCTGATCTTTCATCAAAAAGAATTTCGCCAGTATAGCGCAATGATAAAGCCTGGTTTTCATCTTTATCTGTAAACCAAACATTACGATTAATTTTGTAACCTTTTTTTGGGTCATAATTATCAGCATCGTTTGGTTTAACTTGTAATTGGCCATCGCCTTTTTTAATCACTTGTGTTGAACCGCGATTCATTTCAAGCGCAGAATAATTTGCACCAAAAGCATTTTTTAAAAATTCAAAAGAAACCCATGGATCAACAGTATCACCACATGTGAATAAATCGACAGCTGCATATTTGTATTCAGGCCATGTATGGATCGCTAAATGGCTTTCTTGAATAACAACCACACCAGAGACTCCGTAAGGAGAGAAATGATGAAAAGTTGAATTAATCACAGTGGCACCCGCAATTTGTGCGGCTTCAACCATGCACTTTTCGATTTGGCCTACGTCATTTAGAACGTCAGCTTTACAGTTCGTGAACTCAACTAATATATGGCTACCTAATGCTTTCATAGGCGGTCAAAATAGGGCACAGGGGGGTTGGGAGCAAGTTCTTTTTTCAATTTCGAACAAATTCTTAGTAAGTTTTACCTGTACTTATTTTTGACACTGTTTAAAAAGTGCGAATTGGACTAGATTGCATAGTTCTTAGAGGGATTTTCAAGTGAATTTAAAGGGGTAATTATGAAAATTGATCAGCAAAAATCATTACTAACTGTCGTTGCCATTATGGGCACAGCATTTATTCTTTTCTCAATGGGTTGTGGATCTTCAAAAAATTCGAAGCCTGTATCATTAGCAGCAAAAGAACAGTCAGTAGATAAAGCGCCGGATAAGACGACTGTAGCTGATAACACGCCAATCGATCAGGCTAAAGATCCCAATAAAGTAAAAGAATGTTCTGCTAACGAATATAATGATTTAAAGACATTAAAATCATCATTAGTTAGTTCTGATCAGCTTATTAAATCTTTAGGAGATCAGAAAAAATGGACTTTAAAATCCGATGTTTTTCAATCTGCTCAAAAGTCAGCTTTATTATGCGAAAAACTATTAATACGTCACAGACCTGCAGCTTGTAAAAAAACAATCGCTGATTCAATTGCCACTGTATATAGTTATAAAAAAATTAAAGCTGAATGTGATTTATCTCAAAAATACTATAATCAATATAAAACAACACAAGTGCCACAACCGACAAAGCCGCCAGCTCAGCCTAAGCCACCAGTTCAACAACCTGAAGCACCTGTTGTTGCTGAGCCACCTGTAGTTCAACAACCACAGGCCCCATCTGGAACATATCCAACTTGTACAGCTGCTGAATTTCAAAAATTATCTACATGGTCAGCTGAATTAGATTCAGCTAATAAAAATATTGTTCGTTTAGGTGGGAAGTCTCAGTGGAAATATGATTCAGCAGCGATTAGCACATCAACAGCAGCTAAAAAATCTTGTGAAGCCTTGATCAGCTATCATGCGCAAAGTCCTTGTCAGAAAACTAAAACCTATGATCAGAGTTCAATAAGACAACGTTGTGAAACAGTAAGAACTTATTTTTATGAATTTACACAAAGAATTTCGACTTTAAATGAAAAAAACGCTGATCTATATTTAGATATCAGCCGTTTAGGTCAAACAGGCTATGAGCCCCAAGAACAAAAAAGTTACCAGAATTGTGTTGTACAAAACCCAACCGATAACCGCATTGATTATAAAAATAAAAAAGCTTTAGTTGTGTCATCACGTGGTTTTGAAGATAAAATTATGGTTCTTGAAACTCAAGAAGGTCTGTTATTGCAATGCTACAGCTTAGGTCTTGATGGCCCGTTCAGCAAAAGACAATTAGTAAACAACCTAGGCTTAGATAAAACCTACATCAATTTAGAGTACATCCTAAAATAATCGTTAGGTTATAGATTCAATCATCGCTTTAAAGTAATCAGGCATTTTAGAGCGATGATACCAACCCAAGATCATTTTTTCTTCGATATAGCTATTCGGCAGTACATTGACTAAATCCTTAGTTGGGTTTGATTTCACAAAGTCTTCAGATAAAAAAGAAAAACCCAATCCCTGTTTAACTAAATGCTGCGTCATCAGCAATTCATTGGATAAGTGAGTCTTCTGATTTTTTAAAAGTTTAATTTTGTTGTTACTGATAAAGCTTTCGAATAACTGCTGATGAGTCGAATCAATAATTAATGGGCATTGAGATAAAAAATCTTTTTTCAACTTCAGGTTTTTTGATGCATACAAGCGATAAACCTGCGGTTTAATGATTTTAGTTTTTAGTTCGCGCGTTGATTGTTCCGGGGATAAGAAAGCAAACGTGCTAGAGCCATCTTTTAATCTTTTTAATGAATCACCGTAAGAACAATCGATCATATTTAATT
The DNA here is from genome assembly GCA_043721535.1 of Bdellovibrio sp. GTDB lineage: Bacteria > Bdellovibrionota > Bdellovibrionia > Bdellovibrionales > Bdellovibrionaceae > Pseudobdellovibrio. Next base: position 5,258 of record JAYSQO010000110.1, read on the forward strand.
TAATATTTTGAAATTTTTGACTTAAAGAAAACAATTTGGGAATGACCCTCGACTGCAAAATTCGAGATGGTCCAGAGATGCCTAATTCAATGTTGCTTTCAAAAGATGGCTTTTGAAGCCTTGATAGGGTCATTCCCTCATTTTCTTTGCTTAATTGAACATACTGAAGCAGCACTTCTGCTTCAGGCGTGAGCTTCATTCCTGTTCTCGATCTTAAAAAAAGCGTTATTTTTAACTGCTTCTCTAAAGAGCGAATTCTTTGCGTTACTCCGGTCTGAGTAATACCTAAAATTTTTGAGGCTTCTTGGACAGTTCCTTTTTGCGTCACTGCCCAAAAAGCCTCTAGGGTGGGGCTGAGTAAACTCATTTATATTCATAGTAAATATTTAATTATGAATTATACAACACTTATTTTTATTTCAACTCACGGCAGTATTTTTATTATAGAGTTATCAACAATTACAATGTGGAAAACTTTGTGGTTTGTGTTGAAATCTCAGATTGTGTGAATTTTTATTTGTGGTTAAATAGATTTATGAAAAAAATAATTTTATTAGCGCTGTTAATTAGTCTAAATTCGAATTCACAAACACTAAATGAAAATCATTTTAAAAATGACTACATTGAATCAACAAAAAACTTTTTAGCTACAGCTCATCAAGTCTTGCAGGCTAATTCAAAAGCGCAGCTTAAATACTTCGAAAATAAAATTCCGTTGCTATTTTGGCCGCTATCAAGCGAGAAAAAAAATTTAGTGGTTTTGATTTCTGGTGTTCATGGTGCTGAAGGCTTTGTGGGCTCTGCTGTGCAAAATCACCTATTAGATAGTTTACTGAAGGCTGAACAACGTAAACCCTATGACCTATTAGTCGTTCATGGGTTTAATCCGTATGGAATGATCAATAAACGTAGAACCAATGAAAACAATATGGATCTAAATCGCAGTTTTATAATTGATCGCAAATTGCATAAGTATGATGACAGTTCGTATTTACAATTAGATGCATTTTTAAATCCGAAAGATTTGCCAGATTCATCTGTTTTAGGGAATTTTAAATTTATTGGTTTATCAATTTTTAGTATTGTTAAATATAAATTAGAAAATTTACGCAGATCGATTTTGCAAGGACAGTATTCAAAAGAAAAGGGTTTGTTTTATGGTGGAAGTCAAAATCCATATCAAGATCAGCTTTTAAATTTGATTCACGATCAGTATGCTATTCAATATAAAAATGTAGTTATTATTGATTTACACACAGGCTATGGTGAAAAAGGTCGACTGCATTTATTATCTAATCGATTTAATTCATTAACAGATGTTCAGAATCAGACTCATAAAAATTTGTTGATTAAAATATTTGAAGAAAAAAGCATTAATTTTTCTGATGAAAAAAACTTTTATGATGTCAATGGCGAAATGGTGGGCTATTTAAATCATCTTAATTTTCAAAATCCTGTTCTCAGTTCTGCAGTTATTACTTTTGAATATGGTACTCTTGATAGCCAAAAGACGTTGGGTTCTATTGAATCACTACGAAGAATGGTTCTTGAAAATCAGAACTACTGGTATGGTCAAAATGACAACAGTGCTGAAATAAAAAGTTCGTTCGAAGAGATGTTTAATCCACAAGATTCTGCATGGAGAAAGAAAATCATCGAACAAACTTTTGAGCAGTGGTCAAAAATCGAAAAATACTTTACTAAAAATTAATTTACACATTCATAATTTGACTGGCTTTGTAAACGTGTACAAATTTGACCACCAAAGCTAGGCTTGCCGACAACAGATGTTTCGTCGCAGTCTTGATTGCGGGTTTTATAGTTTGGATTTTTTTTATTAAAGGGCGTGATGACTTTGTAATTATCGGCCATGGGTCCGATAGCTCCACCTTCTGAATGAAGAACTTTTTTTGACAAGACAAAATTTTGTGAATTATAAGTTTCAAATTGAATTGACCCAACTTGGCCGCTGGCCTTTCCGCTACCGGCAGAACAGCTAACCATATTGTTAATCTGGCCTTTTGAAAATTCAGTTGGCCCCCAGCCGCCCAAACCACCGCCACCTTTTTCACTGTTAGCTAGTAATTGTAATTGTCCAAAAGCTGTTTGTGATTTGATTTCAATTGATCCGCCATTTCGGCCATTTTGATTAACACCAGCTGCTTGATCATAATTATAGTGGCCAACCATTGAACCCAGTTCAGCTTCTATCATTTGAGCTTCAATTTTTAGATTATAGTTTTGTGTAAAGATAACTGCATTTTTTGATAAGTAAATGCGATCAGCAGTGATGACAGTGTCTTCAGTCAGTGTCATAGCTTCATCCAAAATAAATTCACTTTGCGCATAAACTTGAACGTCAGTTAGTTGATTTTTTGAATCATTTTGATTTTTCTTTTCGACTTTAAGACAACCAACTAATAAAGCTGTTAAAATAATTTGCGGGATTAAATAGCGCATTGATAACTCCTTTGTTATAAAGGTCATCACTGCAAATCAAAAAAAAATCCCAAAGTGATTTAATCTACTTTGGGATCCGCCATCCGAACTGACTGCCGAACAGACAGTCGAATTAATTATTTGGCTTTATATTATTTGTAGCTAATTACATCGGTCATATCAAAACGAACTTTTTTCGCGTGTTGATAGTTATCATCAGCAGATCTATACCCGCA